>CAYVMK010000048.1:0-10117 GCA_964452445.1 uncultured Desulfonema sp.
AATAACGATACATTTGACATCGGGTGGCAAGAGATTGCCATGTTTGGGGCGCTGTCGGAGCAGATTGCCGAGGAGGAAAGGGAGCGATTAAAAATTTTGAAAGAGATGAATAAGGACAAAAATCAGGAAAAGAAGCAGTGACGCCGAACCACTCATATATTCTAACGGAGTATTCGGGTAATATGGCACAGTGCGGCAGATGCCGCCACCACAGGGACTGTTTGACAGATGATGAAAGCCGGGAGCCCGAAGAATATGACTCCGGTCCCGAATATAAGGCCCCTGCGATCATGCTTAATGCAGAAGTGAGGCAGCGGGAGATCGAAGGTCTTCTGGCCATATTGCCGCCGATGAAGGGAAGAGAAGGCATCTCGGATGACCTTGCTTACTGGCTCCGAAACAAAGTTTCATATTGGCACAGGAAAGCCCTCGCCTGGCGTGTCGAGTATCGGGAATGGGATACACTTGAAACAATGCGTTTGTTGCAGCAGAAAGCGAAGAAGGATATGAAAATGAAAGCGGCCGAAATCGCCTAGGAGAAATGGCAACCAAGAAGTTTTATCTTTGAGCTGAGAAGCCCGGATTTCAGGTGATCGGGTAAAAGGTGGAACTTGCCGGACAGCCCATCTTGGTTATTGACCGTTGAATGGTGAATAACTTGCGGCGGGGCAGTTAATTTGACAGTAGGTGAAATGGTGAAAGAATCTTCGTTGCACAATAATCCGAATTCTGATATTCAGAAATCAGATTATAAAAGGAGGTGCGTTATAGATACTGCAAATGTGGCAACAACTGAAATAAAAGCCCGCGGACAGCTCACTATTCCCAAGAAAATCCGAGAGAGGAGCCATCTTGAAGAGGGGCAGGCTGTTTCCATTATCGCTTTGGGTGATTCTCTTATCATTACACCTAAGAGACTGGAACTTGACGAGGCGCGCAGGGAGATACGCAAAGTGCTCAAATCCTCAAAGATGACAATCGAGGAACTTATGGATGGGCTCAGAGAGGAAAGAGACAACCTGTATCAAGAGACCTATGGCAAAAACAGTTAAGGTTTTTCTCGATTCGAATGTGTTGTTGTCCGGTTTCCTGTCAGACAAAGGGGCACCGCGCATTATCCTGGATCTGCTTACGCTTAGATTGCCTTCAATTTCTGGAGCAACAGGAAGATACAATCTTATGGAAATCGAGCGCAACATTAAAAAGAAGATGCCGGCTGTCATTCCTATATACCTGAAATATATGCCGCTGCTTGATCTTGAGATTGTTCCATTGCCATCGCTCGAAACAATAAAGAGTATGTCCGGGCAGATTGCGGATAAAGATATCCCGGTCCTGGCCTCAGCAATTTCCTGCAATGCCGATTATCTTGTGACCGGAGATAAAAAAGATTTTGCCAGGCCAAAAGAGAGCGGAAAACACCCGTTTCAAATCGTAACGCCTGCGGAGTTCCTCGAAAAAGTTTTAGATGAAATACTTCGTTAAAGGAGATCTGCTGTAAATAAAGGCTGAATATATTGAGAGTAAAACAGAGCGAAAACATGAACAAGTTTAATTATATTAAGGTTTTGGCTGTTTTACTGCAGGCCTGTGCGACTACAGGCACGATGGAAGAAAAGCCGACTGTTGTGATAAAAGAAGTTTTGCCCAGAATAGGCATTGCGCTTGGCTGCGGCGGAGCCCGCGGATTTGCAGAGATAGGGGTATTAAGAGTCCTTGAACAAGAGAAGATACCCATCGATGTTGTTGTAGGCACTTCTGTGGGCAGCCAGATAGGAGCGATTTATGCCTGATTCAGGCAGAGTTCTTGATGCCGAATTTATCGCAATCTCAATAACCGAAGAGGATATTTTTGACTTCAGGATTTTCTCTTTCCTTTCAGGAGGCTTTGTAAAGGGAGAAAAACCGGAATCTTTTTTGAACAAACACCTTCGCAGCAAAAACATCGAAAACATGAAAATTCCATATGGAGCTGTTGCAGTTGATTTGCGAACAGGCCGGTCCGTGCTTTTCGACCGCACCCCCCGACCCCTCGGCTCCTTGAACCCTTATAGGAGCGCTGGTTAATTTTGAGATGATCCAAATATTTATGGCGGTTGCGATTCTGTGTACTTTAAAACGATTCCCGTGCGGGTCGGAAGATAGAGACTGATGAACCGGCGGTTAGAGTTCTTTGCCTTGTCTGACAGAGTATGATGTTCCTGTCCGGGGTTGAGACGGCCATATCCTCCGTATTCCTTTGCGTCGCTGTCAAAAATCATCTCATATGTTCCCGGTGGCGCGTCAAAGCCGTAATCCGTAAAGGATCTGGTCGGGTGAAAATTGAAAGCAAAAAGAAGACCGGCCCTCCTGAAGGCGATTATCTTGTCGTTCGTGTTTTCATATAAGAGCATGGGCGTTGAAGAATCGAAAAGATGGAAACACTTTGCCAGGGTGATCATGTCGCGGTCGAAATTTGCAAGAAGGCGGTATTTTAGCAAAGGGTCATCAACAAGATGCCACTGGCGCCTTGCGTAATGATATGACCAGTTATTGCCCGGCCTGGGAAAATCAATCCAGTCGGGATGGCCGAATTCGTTTCCCATGAAGTTCAAATATCCGTTACCGGCCGTAGCCATTGTAATCAGTCTTATTAATTTATGTAATGCGATCCCCCTGTTAACCCGGAAATTTTCATCATTTACAGTCATGTGCTCATACATATCCGGGCCTATGAGCCTGAAAATAAGGGACTGATCCCCGACAAGAGCCTGATCATGCGATTCGGGATAGCTTATCGACTTTTCTTCCCTTCGCCTGTTGTTGAGCTCATACCAGAGGTGGCCGGTCGGCCAGTCTTCATCATAAGAATCCTTGACCAGCCTGATCCAGTAATCGGGAATTCCCATTGAGAATCGATAGTCGAAACCGAACCCTCCTTCAGTTAACGGGACAGCAAGCCCCGGCATTCCGCTTATATCTTCTGCTATTGTCACTGCATCCGGCCGGATATCGTGTGCAAGTTTATTTGCCAGGGCAAGATAGGCAATCGCATCTTCATCAACATCTTTGTTGAAGTAATCTTCAAGTGATGTGAACGATTTTCCCAGACCATGATGGAGGTAGAGCATGCTCGTTACGCCGTCAAATCTGAATCCGTCAAAATGGAATTCATCGAGCCAGAACCGGCAGTTTGAAAGAAGAAAATGAAGAACCTGTATCTTTCCATAGTCAAAACAACGGGAACTCCACGCGCTGTGCATTCCCCGCGGGCCTTCATGAAAGTATTGGTGCAGTGTCCCGTCAAAACGGCTTAAGCCCTCAACCTCATTGCAAACCGCATGGGAGTGAATTATATCCATTAAGACCGCAATGCCTGCAGAATGAGCCGAGTCGATCAGTTCTTTTAAATCTTCAGGCGTTCCGAAACGGGATGAAGGGGCGAAGAAACTGGAAACCTGATAGCCGAAAGATCCGTAGTACGGGTGTTCCTGGATTGCCATAAGCTGGATCATATTGTAACCGGCGGAAACGATACGAGGTAATATTTTGTCCGTGAATTCCCTGTATGAGCCGGTTTTTTCTTCCTCCTGAGCCATGCCTATATGCGTTTCATATATGAAAGGCGCATCCTGCCGGCATTTAAAATCAGGACAGATCCACGCATAAGGATCTTGAGGGAACCAGACCTGTGCGTTGAAAATCAGCGTTTGCGGGTCCTGGACAACCCTGTTTGCATAAGCAGGAATACGGTCGCCTTCTCCGCCGGGCCAGCGGATCCGGAGCCTGTAAAGGTCGCCGTGTTTCAAAGTTTCTGCTGGGAGAACAATTTCCCATACCCCGTCTTCGTTTATTCTTTTTAACGAAAATCCGGTTTTTTCCTGCCAGCCGGTCGTCTCACCGATCAGGCATATTGAAACGGCATTCGGCGCCCACTCCCGGAAAATCCACCTGTTTTCCGAAAAATGAAGACCGTAATAATTATGTCCCGAAGCAAAATCCGCAAGGTTTTTGCTGTCCCGCGTAAGGACGGCCTCTCTTTCGGATATATTCTTTGTCCTGTTTAAAACGGCGGTTTTGAACGGCGAAAGGAAAGGATCGCTTTCATAAAACATTTGTATATTATCCGGATCTGCTTTCAATAGGCAGCCTCCATGAAAAAATATTTATCAAGTGTTTATCAGAGGGCGCTGCAGCATCTTTTCATAAAGATTTATATACTGGCGCGCCGTAACGGAATGATTAAAATTTGCAAGGCTCTCAACCATGATTCTTTTTATCTGTTTTTGTTTTATCTTCGGCGGTAAATCGTAAAAAGCCATTGCCTGATGTATTGCCCTGAGAAGTCCCTGTGTATCAAAAAATTTAAAAAGAAACCCGCTTCCCGTATCTTTTTCCGGATCAATCTCTGTTATCGTATCGTGCAGGCCGCCCGTATCGTGCGCAACAGGCAGGGCGCCGTATATCGGCCCTATCATCTGCGGCAGGCCGCAGGGTTCAAAGCGCGATGGCATAAGCACGAAATCCGAGGCGGCATATGCCATACGTTCAAGTTTTTCATCGAAATCGCACACGGCTACACGTTTGTGAAACCGGTGAAAATCGACGATGTTTTTGAAATGCGGCTGATATTCCCCGTTTGCAACAAAAACTATCTGAAGATTCCTGTGCCAGTATGAAGAGACAACCGTATAAAGAATTTCTGCAAGAAGCTGCGATCCTTTTTGTATCGAATCAAGCCTTGAAGGCCAGAAAAACATCGGCGCCGTACCATCCCGGACAAGTCCCAGTCTTTTCTGAAAGGCGCGTTTGTTTTCAATCTTTCCGCGAACAAAGTCATTTTCAGAAAACCGGCGTGGAATCTCGCTGTCTGTGGATGGATTGAAAGACGAATCCGGGGCATTCAGTATTCCGGCAGCACACCCGGCGTACCATTTGTTTGACAGCTCCTGTTTCAGGTAGGGTTGGACAAAATCATGTTTTCCTTCGATTATCTCTGCGAGAAAGGTCGGACTGACCGTATTGACAAAATGGGAGGCAAAGACCCCGCTGGTCAGAAGATCAACCGGATTTGATTCGCGCGTTCCCCAGTAATCGTATGCCATGAGTTCGTAGAAAAGGTTCTGCCAGATAGAGGCGGCATCAATGCCTGTATCCTCAATATTTGACAGAAAAGTTTTTTTTGTATGGATGTTGTGAATTGTAAACAAACAGGGTATGCCGAGCCTTCTCGACACGGCGGGTATCAACCCGGTCATCCAGTCATTGCAATGGATAAGATCGGGTCTTACGCGGGGTATGATGTTGTTTATGACCTCGCGCTGAAAGGAAAGGGCTATTTTTAAGTTTTCCCATCCATAGTTGGAATAAACGTGATTCAGGTAATAAAAGACCCTGTCTTCCGCAAGATGGATCCTTTCATCGGGCATTTTGCGGCGAATTAAATCCAGCTCTTTACCGAAAATATGCGCCAGTTGGGCGCTGAATATCCCTCGGTAATCGGGGAGGGCTACATGAACATCGGCGCCCTGATCAAAAAGAGCGCTTATCAGCGCTGCAGAAACATCGGCAAGACCCCCGGCTTTTGCGGTGAGATAGTTTGCAATATTCCCCATCCCTTCCGGAAGGTAGGTAACTTCAGGAGTTACAATAAGTATTCTGGGATTTTTTTTCGGATCATCATTCATCTATATTTCCTTAAGGAGATATTCAAAACAGGTCAGACATCATGCCCAGGTCAATAACTCCGGGGTGTATTTTATCCAATCGTCGCCTTTTGGCAGCGCTCTTGCCATAAAACCGAATCTTCCGGAGTTGTCGCACAGTATATCACATTCGTAAATGTACCGTCCATTCCCGATGTTTTCCTGAACTTTCATGGATTCCGTTTTTCCCTCTGTAACCGAATCAACGGATTTCATACGGCCGAAGTAAAGCTGTATTTCCACTTCTTCCGGTTTTATTTCTCCGAGATAGACTTCCGTAGTGACGATAAAAGTATCTCCAGCCCTGAACGGACCGGATTTTTTTCTTACGGGAGATTCCAGCTTAATAAATTTCCATAATGAGCGGAGTCTCTCGCGCTGCAGGGCAAGGGCTTTTGCTTCCGCGGCATTATCCGATAAAAGATCCTGCAATCGTTTTGCGGAAGGAATATAAAACATGTTATTGTAATTCGAGACCATGACATGGCTGCAGAAGCTTTTCATGGCTATTTTCATCGATTCTTTCATCTTATACAGCCATCTCTGCGGAGAATCGCCGTTTTTCCTGTCATAAAAACAGGGAATCACTTCATCCGTTAAGACGTTGTAGAGCGCCTGGCTTTCGACATTATCCTGATATTCGTGATCAAAATATTCTTCGCCGTTGCCGATTCGCCAGCCCCTTTCTTCCGAGAATCCTTCGCACCACCAGCCGTCAAGTATGCTTAAGTTGAGCGCGCCGTTGACGGCGGCCTTCATCCCGGATGTACCGCAGGCTTCAAAAGGACGTCTCGGCGTATTGAGCCAGACATCGGCGCCCTGAACAAGGACCCTTGCAATGCTGATATCGTAATCCTCGAGAAAAATGAGACGGTGGCGCATGTTTGGTTTTTGGGCAAATTGAACGACTTTTTTTATCAGATCCTTTCCTTCCTGGTCTTTGGGGTGAGCTTTTCCCGCAAAAATTATCTGTACCGGATGGGTTTTCGATGTCAGAATTGCTTCGAGGCGGTCAGGATCCATGAACAAAAGATGCGACCTTTTGTAAGTTGCAAACCTGCGGGCAAAAACAATTGTCAGGGCATCCTGATCAAGAACGGATTCTATATCCCCCATCATTGATTTCGGCGCATTCCGTTTTTCATACTGTTTTACCATCAGTTCACGGCATGTGCGAATGAGCCTTGAACGGTTCAATTCATGAACCCGCCAGAGGTCCTCGTTGTCAATGCCGTCTATACGGTTCATAATAACAGGATTCCACGGATGCCTGTCCCATCCCGGACCAAGGTAGCGGTCTAAAAGAAGTGATATTTCATATGAAATCCATGTCGGCACATGGGCTCCGTTTGTAATATGCGTTATAGGTATCTCGTCCACCGGCCTTTCCGGCCAGACATGCGCCCACATTTTGCGGGTAACCGAGCCATGAAGCTTGCTTACTCCATTGCAATGCTGGGCCATTCTCAGGCCGAGAACAAACATCGAAAACTGGCCGTCGGAATCTTTCCATACAGGCTTTCCCCATGATAAAAGCTCTTTTTCACTGGTCCCCAGGTTATCTTTAAGGGGTTCAAGATATGGTTTTACAATTTCAGCGGGGAACACATCATGTCCTGCAATCACAGGGGTATGAGTCGTGAAAACCGTTGACCGGGGAGCAATTTCAAGAGCGGTTTTCAGATCAATATTGAATTTTGAAATGATCTGAGAAAGACGTTCAATGCTGGCAAAAGTGCAGTGCCCCTCGTTCATGTGAATTATGGACGGGAAGATGCCCATTGCCGACAGAGCGCGCATTCCGCCTATTCCGAGAAGGATTTCCTGGGCTAAACGTTTATATTGGTTTGCGGGATATAATTTGGCCGTTATTTCCCTTATTTCAGGAGGATTGTCGGGGAGGTTCGTATCGAGTAAAAAAAGAGAGACCCGTCCGACCATCAGCTTCCAAACATGGGCGCGGATACCGCCGTTGGGCCCGGTAATATTTATAAAGAGCTCTTTTCCCGATAAATCAAGGGCCCTTTCAATCGGAAAAGTATAAATATCTGCTTCCGGATATTCTTCCTGCTGCATTCCGTCCCGGTCAAGAAACTGCCTGAAGTATCCCTGCCCGTACAGAAGACTTACTCCTGTTAAAGGAAGCATCAGGTCGGAGGCGGCTTTCAGATGATCTCCTGCAAGTATTCCAAGACCGCCGGCAAAAAGGGGGAGGCATTCATGTATGCCGAATTCCATCGAAAAATATGCTATATTGCCGCCTTGTCCTACCGGCGAATCGGAAAGGTTCTGTTTAGGAAGGAGAGCGCTTTCAAACTTTTCTTTAACCCGTTTCTGGTGAGCAAGAAAACCCTCGTCCAAAGAAAGCTCTTCGAGCCGTTCCTTTGGAATTAAGGTTGAAAAAACAATCGGATTTCGTTCCGAATCTCTCCAGAGTTTCGGATCTATTCTTTTGAATAATTCCTTGGCATCGTGCTGCCAGCTCCACCAGAGATTGCGTGATAATACATCCAGAAAAGAAAGAGATTCCGGTATTGCCGGAAAAACCTGAAAAGGCTGTAAGTATTTCATTTTATAGGGTCCTTGAAGAAAGAATTAAAGAGTTTTTCTTTGATTGTAAAAGTTTTGTCCGGACGCGTAATACCTCGCTTGCTCCCCATGCCTGTGCATCGCATCCTCTTGCTTTGTGCGGATAATCCCCGTCAAGAATTTCCGGAATATGCCCGGTGCATCCATAGTTTATAAGCTCAACAGCGGAGGAAAGCAAAGATAAAGCGGTATCTTTTGATTCGGCGCCGTATACCTCAACCCACGCCTCGCAAAAAGAGGGAAAAAGCCATGTCCAGGCTGTTCCATTATGATAAGCCGGCTTACGCATGGTATTTTCATCTCCCGCATATGTTCCCTGATATGGATTAAGAGGGTTATTTAACACAGCGTTGTTATGTTTTCTTTCGAGTGGGCGGGAAACGGGTCTGTCTGCAAGGCTTCTGATTGCGCCGGGAACAAGAAGCTCCTCACAGGCGTAAAGAATTCCGCGGCAAAGGACATAATCCGTTACCGCCCCAAGCGTTATTGCAAGAAGCTGGTTCGGCCGCAATGCAGTGTCGGGTTCTGCTTTTATCGCCGGGATTCCGGGGCGGGCATAAAGGCAGTCTGCAAGATAGCCTTCCCTGGTCTTAAAGAGATCGCAGATTGATTTTTGAACTTTTTCTGCAAGGGCGCTCCATTTGCCTGCCGGATCCCGGGAATCGATTTCGGAAAGGAATGAAAGCGCTTTATGCCAGAGCGCCTGAATCTCAACAGGATAACCTTCTCTTGGAGTGCATGCGGGATAATTGGTATCCATCCATGTAAAATAAGCTGGACTGAATATCAGGCCGGAATCGTTGTCCATGTATATTCCGTTCGGTGTTCCGGATATCAGGCTTGTTGCAATGGAAACAAGTATAGTGCGGATACTTCTGCCGGCAGCTTTCCGGTCAAGAAAAGCGTTTTTCCCTTCCGCCCTGATTAAATCGCGGCATGCAAGAAAAAGCCACAAAGGCGCATCTGAAGTGTCTCTGTTTCCTGCATCGCATCCGATCATCATGTTTGGAATAGTCCCGTCTTTTTCAAACCGGGCAAAGTGTTTTATTACAAGCTCCGCTTCTTTGTTTTTTCCTGCTGCAATCATACCCCTTGTAAAAATAAGAGAATCACGACCCCAGTCCAAAAACCACGGATATCCCGCGATTATGGATTTGTATGGCCCTCTTTTTACAATATAATGGTCAAGAGCGTGAGTCAACGCCTCTTCCATTTTCCACGATGAAGATTGTTTTGTACGGGAGATACGGGATTTGGCGGCAGGAGAAAGAGAGGCTGTTGCTTTGTTTTCTTTGGTATCACCGACACAGGCGTACAGGACAGCGTCTTCATCTCCTTTTAAGAAGGTGTAGAAGTAGCCCGGACTGAAAAGATCCGAGTCCGGATCAAGACCCCTTTCAGCTTCTAAATGCCTGTGCACCATATACTGCCATTCCGGTTCGGAAACAAAGCGGCCTTTTGACAAATTGACGGAAAGCCCGTTCCCGCCTTCCGGGGAAAAAGCAAAACCGTCCGATTGGACGGATACGGCTTCAGGCCAGGATTGTTCCGGACCCATATATGCCTTGGTTGTATCGTGAAAATTGCGGTATTCTATATCCGGTCTCAATATAAGTTTAATTGCTTTCTCGTCTGATAACCGCCTGTCTTCACTCCCGTCCGGCAATCGTTTGAAAATAAGGCGGATTGCATTTTCACCTGTTACCATGCGAATCTTTATATCGAAAAAAATGTGTTCACCCTGGCCGGTTGGCACGCGGTAATGCCACAGCCCGCCGTGTTTGCAGTCTAATTCAAAAGAATCGAGGCAATCGATACAAATATCCTGAGAAAAACCCTGAAAG
>CAYVMK010000049.1:0-3592 GCA_964452445.1 uncultured Desulfonema sp.
ATGACGAAAGATGAAGCGCAACACAGCAGAATGACTTTTTACGAAGCCGTCAATTATCAATAATTGACAATCAGAAAGGCCATTGTTAGTGTCTGCCGTATATGATGGTTTCGCAAAAAGTTGTAAAATCGTAATAATTTTATAAAACCACGAAGTACACGAATCTTAAAAAAAGATTATATTTTTTCTTTCTTCTCCGCCTCAGGCGGATTCGTGGCCTTCGTGGTAAAATTTGAACTTTTTACGAAGCCGTCAAAAATAAACATAACTTTCGGAGCTACCTTGAAAAATACGCCAGGATATACCGAAGGATATAACAGTCAGGCTGGGCTTAACATCTTTTACCGCCGGGATAAAGCCGATCCTGAAAAAGCAATAATGGTGATCGCCCACGGCCTGGGGGAGCATTCCGGAAGATATGTCAATGTATTTGAACGATTTGTCCCGAAAGGAATAACCATTTATGCGCCCGATTTCAGAGGGCATGGAAAAAGCGACGGTAAAAGGGGGCATGTTCTTTCCTTCGGCGAATATCTTGAAGACCTTCACCCAATAGTAGAAACGGCATTAAAAGAAAAAAAACCCGGTATGAAATGCTTTCTGCTCGGACACAGCATGGGAGGGCTTATAGCAATAAATTATGCAATCCGCAGGCAGGAAACAATTGACGGCCTGATTATTTCATCCCCGTCTCTCGGCGTGGCCGTTAAAATTCCTGCCATAAAAACAGCCCTGGGAAAGGTCATGTCTTCATTATGGCCGGAATTGAGCTTAAACAATGAACTGGATGCCTCAAAGATAAGCCATGACGATAAAGTTGTCGCTGCCTATAAAAATGATCCCTTCGTCCATGACCGTGTATCTGCCAGGTGGTTCACCGAGTTTTTATCCGCGATGGAAACCGCGAACAAAGAAGCGCGGAATATTAAGGCGCCTGTGCTGATGCAGATTGCAGGAGATGATCATCTCGTTAATGCAGGCGCATCAAAATCCTTCTTCGAAAGACTGGCGGTAAATGACAAGACGCTTCATGTTTACGACGGTCTTTACCATGAGGTTTACAATGAAAGGGAAGAGGCGAGAAAACCGGTGTTAAGCGATCTTGAAGCCTGGATCAGTTCACATATCTGAGAATATAGAGCCTCTCCCGGCTTGCGGGAAGCTGTTTCGGTTCAAATCTCTCGCTTGCCGTTAATTCTCACATTTTTTGATCAAAGAATTGCCCGTCATGGGGATCGGCTTTTCGAGCCCCATGATCTCAAGGATAGTCGGAGCAATATCCCCCAGGTTGCCGCTTCTTAATACGGCTTTCTTTCTCGAATCATCAACCAGAATAAGGGGGACGGGATTGAGAGTATGGGCGGTATGGACGTGCCCGTTTTCATCAATCATCATTTCGGCATTCCCGTGATCTGCCGTAATCAGAAGAACCCCGCCCTGTTTTCTTACTTCCTCAGCAATCTCACCCACGCAGGAATCGATAGTCTCGCATGCGTTGATTGCAGCCGCAAGAATTCCCGTATGCCCGACCATGTCCATATTTGCGAAATTGAGCACAACAAGATCATAGTGCGCCGACTTCAACCGGGAGAGCAACTCACGGGTTACGAGCCTTGCGCTCATTTCGGGTTTCATGTCGTATGTGGGAATATCGCGCGGAGAAGGTATAAGGCAGCGCTCTTCGAAAGGAAACGGTTTTTCTTCACCCCCGTTGAAAAAGTATGTTACATGGGCATACTTCTCCGTTTCGGCTATCCTGAGCTGCTTTAAACCCTTCCTGCTTATGACTTCACCGAGAATCTCCTTTAAGTGAACAGGAGGGAAAGCAACCGGCAGGGTAAATTTTTCATCATATTGCGTCATGCATACATAGCCGGTCAGCTTGGGGTAACGCTCTCTTTTGAAAAATTTGAAATCGGAATCCGTGAGGGCATGCGTTATCTCCCTTGCCCGGTCGGAGCGGAAGTTAAAAAAGACGACGGCATCTCCGTCCCGGATGCTCCCTTTGGGATTCCCGCTGCCGTCCGTTATCGTAACCGGCTTGACAAATTCGTCGGTCTCATTTCGCATGTAAGCATTCCTGACGGCATCAACCGGATTTATTTCCTTTATGCCCTCACCAAATGTAAAAAGCCTGAAAGCCTTTTCAACCCTGTCCCACCTGTTGTCACGATCCATGGCATAATAACGCCCGCAAACCGACGCGATATTTCCGATACCTGTTTTTTCAATATAATCCTGCAAGCTCTTTGTGTACGAAACACCGCTGTCAGGAGGAGTATCCCTTCCGTCCAGGATCTCGTGGATATAAACATTCTCAATGCCTTTTTCCCCGGCCATGTCAAGAAGAGCAAAGAGATGGCTTATCTGACTGTGCACGCCGCCGTCCGACAGAAGCCCTATGAAATGCAGAGAACCGCTTTTCCCCTTAACTTCCTTCATGACCCTGCAAAGAGCTTCGTTTTCGAAAAAGCTTTTATCCCGGATCGCCTTGTCTATTCTTAAGAGATCCTGGTACACCACTCTGCCCGCGCCGATATTCAGGTGTCCGACCTCGGAGTTTCCCATTATACCCTCGGGAAGACCGACTGCCTCGCCCGAACAAAGCAGACTGGCGCATGGATATTCCGATTTTATTTTATCAAGAAAAGGCGTTCTTGCGAGAGCTACCGCATTTCCTTCCTGTTTATTGCTTAATCCCCATCCGTCAAGAATCATCAGCATGCAGAATCCGGGTTTACTCGACATATACTTCAGACTCCTTGATATTGTTTGCTTTTTCCATCATGCTGTCCGTCATTATTCGTTTTGCATCCGACCAGAGCCCTTCAAGATCATAAAACTTCCTGACTGTCTCATAAAAAACATGAATTATGACATCCCCGTAATCGAGCAAAATCCACAGCCCTTCATTTTTCCCTTCGACACTCAGAGGCTTTATGCCTGTCTTTTTCAAATACCGTTCAACAAAATCGGCAATTGCAGCAACCTGGCGGTTGGAGCGGCCGCTGCATATGATAAAGAAATCCGCAACGGAGGTAAGACCCCGAACATCGAGCGCCACCACATCTGCGGCCTTTTTCCCGAGAACTGCTTTGACATAAAGATCGAGCGACTTATCCGTACCCTGTTTCGCTTTCCGAGTCTTTTTGACCGTCATCTGTATAATCCCCTGCTCTTTATAAAAAGTTCGACCTTTTCCGGCGCCAGAAAGCAAATAGATTTCCCTTTTCCTGCCAGCTCGCGGATTTTTGTGGAAGAAATATCCATCCGGCTAACCTCAAAAACATATACCGGCTGATTTGTCTCATGAATATAACAGGAATCCTGCGATGAAAAGGAATATCCGCCTGATATTTCTGCATTAAGAAAATCATAAAGCGCGGTTACTTTATCTCCTGAATCCCGGCAACTTAATCCGGGCCTTGTCATGACTATAAAGGGTACAAGGCGGAAAAGCTCTTTAAAAGATTTCCAGGTATTTATCTCCAGGAAAGCATCGAGCCCGACTATGAGATAAAAGAGGGTCGGTTCGGTCCGGGTCGCTATAAAATGTTTAACCGTATCTATCGTATATGAAGGGCCGGATCTC
>CAYVMK010000049.1:3692-6081 GCA_964452445.1 uncultured Desulfonema sp.
TCTGACCATTTCCTAAAACTATGAATTTTGTCGTGGTGAGCTCCTCCAGTCCCATAGGCCCGAAAGCATGAAGTTTAGATGTACTGATGCCTATTTCAGCGCCCAGTCCAAGTTGCCCGCCGTCATTAAACCGGGTTGATGCATTTACAAGCACTACCGAAGAATCGACCTCGTTCAGGAAACGCCGCGCCCTGTTGTAATCACTGGTGACTATCGCCTCGGTATGGTTAGATCCGTATTTTGCGATGTGGCTTATCGCCTGATCCATGTCTGAAACCACCTTCACGGCAAGAATAAGATCCAGAAATTCGGCCGGCCAGTCCTCTTCGGTTGCTCTTTTAGCCGCCGGAAGAATATCGCAGGTTTCAGGACAACCCCTGATCTCAACTCCCGCAACGGCAAACTCCTTTGCCATTTCAGGCAGAAACTCTCCTGCAGCCGCCCTGTGGACAAGCATGGTCTCCATCGCGTTGCAGACACCGGGGCGCTGGACTTTTGCATTGAAACATATTCTGCGGGCCATTTCAAGATCCGCGCCTTCATCCACATAGACATGGCATACGCCCTTGTAATGCTTTAAAACAGGTATTCTTGAATTCTCCACAACAAACCGTATGAGACTCTCTCCTCCGCGCGGAATAATAAGATCGATATATTCTTCCTGGCTCAAAAGGGCGTTGACTGCGCTTCTCTCTCTGACGGGCACAATCTGAACCGCCTTTTCAGGGAGGCCGGATTCAGAAATGGCCTTTTTAATTATGCCGGACAATGCCATGTTCGAGTGATAGGCTTCGGAACCGCCGCGCAATATGACGGCGTTTCCGGCTTTAAGGCAAAGCGCCGCGGCATCCACCGTCACATTCGGTCTTGATTCGTAAATAATTCCTATCACTCCGAGGGGTATGCGCATCCGGGAGACCTGAATCCCGTTCGGTCTTATCCATGTCCTGCAAATTGAGCCGACCGGATCCTCGAGCGCGGATACTTCGGCAAGGCCGTCCGCCATTGACCTGATTGTCGGATCATTGATTGTGAGCCTGTCGATAAAAGCGCCGGAAAGCCCGGCTTCCTCAGCGCAGGAAAGGTCTTTTTTATTCTCTTCCTTTATATATTCCGCCTGCCTTGTTATTTCACCGGCAACCTTTAAAAGCGCCTCATTTTTTTTGGCCGTGGGGCATTTTGCCATATCTCTTGAAGCGATTCTTGCCGATCTCGCCATTTCCGCAATCATTATTTCAACAGACATATGTTCCCCCCTCTTTTAATCGCACTCACCCGTCAAAGCAAGATTATCCCTGTGTATGACCTCATCATAGGGTTTGTGTCCAAGTTTTTCTTTTATGCGGCTCGTTTTGAGCCCCTTGATCATGTTTATTTCAAGAGAGCTGTAATTGACAAGACCGACTCCAATCACTTCATTTTCCGCGTTGCTGAATTCAACGGGAGATCCTTCCCCAAATTCCCCTTTTACCTCTGTAATGCCTCCGGGGAGCAGGCTTTTGCCTTTTTTTACTATTGCATTTGCAGCCCCGTCGTCGATTATAATCGTACCCTGAGGCTTTAACGAAAACGCTATCCAGCATTTCTTTCTTGAGAGCCTCTCTTTCCCGGGAACAAAAAAAGTGCCGTGCTCTTCACCTTCAAAAAGCCGGGTAAGAATGCCGGGCTTTTCACCTTTGGCTATAATCATCGGAATTCCTGCCGCTGTGACTTTTTTTGCCGCCCTGATTTTAGTGAGCATCCCGCCCGTTCCGAGAGCTCCGGGAATGCTGCCTGCCATCTTTTCGATGCTCTTTTTTATGGTGTTAACGACAGGAATAAGTTCGGCGTCGGGGTTATTGCGGGGATCTTTCGTATAAAGCCCTTCAATATCCGTGAGAGTCACAAGAACATCCGCATCCATGAGGATCGCTATCATTGCCGCAAGATTGTCATTGTCGCCTAATTTAATCTCTTCAACCGCAACAGTATCATTTTCATTTATTATCGGAAGAACCTTCCATGACAAAAGGGTGTAAATCGTGTTTCTTGCGTTAAGGTATCTTTTCCTATTCGACAGGTCTTCGCTTGTAAGAAGTATCTGGGCTACCTTTTTATCAAATTTTTCAAAGGCTTTTTCATATTCCATAATAAGCCCGGCCTGTCCGACGGCAGCAACGGCCTGCCTTTTCGGAATTTCGTCGGGCCTTTTCTGAAGTCCGATTTTTCTTAACCCTGAAGCCATTGCGCCTGAAGAGACAAGAATAACTTCCGTTCCCTTATCCATCAGGAGGCTTATCTGCCTGCTTATCGAGCCGATGACCTTTAAATTCAGTCCATGGTCCCCGGTTAATACATTGCTCCCTATCTTGACAACAACTCTTTTTGAAGAAGTAATCGATTTGCCGTC
>CAYVMK010000049.1:6181-9982 GCA_964452445.1 uncultured Desulfonema sp.
ATGTTTCCGGCTGCTTTTATAAACATAGCTGCCGCTTCTTTTGAACCGGTTATATCCAGTTTATTGAGCACCACCAGCCGGGGTTTTTCGGAAAGGTTTTTGCTGTACAGGGCAAGCTCTTCATTTATTGCATAATACCCGGAAAGGGGCGAGTCCGGATTTATGGCAGAAGCGTCTATCAGGTGAATAAGCATGCTTGTTCGTTCTATATGTTTCAGAAACTGAGTTCCAAGTCCCACCCCCTTGTGGGCGCCTTCGATCAGGCCCGGAATGTCGGCCGCCACAAAAGTATCTCCCTTCCCGCTACTGACCATACCAAGCACAGGCGTAAGGGTAGTAAAAGGATATTCTGCTATTTTGGGGGTTGCGGAAGAAATAACGCTGATAAGCGTCGATTTGCCTGCATTGGGAAGTCCTACTATTCCGACATCGGCAATGAGCTTGAGCTCCAGCTTAAGAATCAGGGTTTGGCATTCCCCGCCCGGCTGCGCAAAACGGGGAGTCCTGTGTGTTGATGTTGCAAACTTCTTGTTGCCCTGGCCGCCTCTTCCGCCCACTGCAATTACAAAGGCTTCATCAGGGTCAACCAAATCTTTTAATATCCGGCCTGTGCCGGCGTCGCTTATAACGGTCCCGGGGGGTATTTCGATGATAAGGTCTTCCCCTTTTTTCCCGGTTCTCTGATTCCCTTCCCCACCCCCGCCGTTTTCAGCTTTAAAAAGTCTTTTATACCGGAAATCGTAAAGGGTGCGTTTTTGTGATATTGTCCTGAAAACAACATCACCGCCCTTTCCACCATCACCACCGTCCGGTCCCCCGCGGGGAATAAACTTTTCCCTCCGGAAACTTACACAGCCTCTTCCGCCTTTGCCGGACTGAACGGTAATAACTGCTTCATCTATGAATTTCACTCTGCATATACGCTGGCTTTTTTGCGCGAACAGCCGAAGTCTTCGTAGGCGACAATTCCGTCAATTTTGGCAAACAAAGTATAATCTCTCCCCATGCCGACGTTTTTGCCGGGGTGAATCTTCGTTCCCAACTGGCGGATTATGATGCTGCCGGCCTTTACTTTTTCGCCGCCGTAGCATTTTACACCGCGCCTTTGTCCATTACTGTCGCGGCCGTTTCTTGAACTGCCGCCCGCCTTCTTGTGTGCCATTTATAAACTCCTGTAAAAAAACAAGTTATGCTTTTATGCTGTCAATTTTAATTGCCGTATAAGCCTGCCGGTGACCGTTTTTACGGCGGTATCCTTTTCGTCTTTTGAATTTGAAAACAAGAACTTTTTTCGCCTTGTCCTGTTCCATGATCCGGGCAAGAACATTTGCATTCTCGACAAAAGGGTTGCCGACTTTAATTGTTTCGCCATCCGAAAACATAAGAACCTTGTCAAATGAAACTGTTGCGCCGACATCGCCGGGTATTTTTTCAATTCTAAAGGTTTCACCCTGTTCAACCTTATATTGCTTTCCGCCCGAATTAAAAATAGCGTACATTTTTCTCCTCCCGAAAAATCATATTACTATATTTTGAAAAGCCGTGATAATATCCTTCAAAAATATTTTGTCAAGAATAAACTGGATTTTATAAGCCTGATATATTATTGATTTCCCTGATCAAGCTCATCCAACTAATATCTAACATATGGAACTTTTTTTGTTTTTTGTCAACAATAGTTTTTGAACTTGAGACAGATGTTGATGGACCCGTAAAAAGTACAATTTTTACCACGAAAGCCACAAAAACTGCGAAAGAGGACTTGAAGAAGAACCTGTTATAATAACTTAAACATTTGAGATGTTATTCCAATGCTGACAATAAAAAAAGATTGCACGAAGATAGGCTGGATAGGAACTGGTGTTATGGGGCTTTCCATGTGCAGACACATAATGGAAAAGGGTTTCGCGGTAACCGTATATAACAGGTCGCTCAGCAAGACTGAGCCTCTTATCGAAAAAGGCGCTGTATGGGCATCATCCCCCGGTCAAGTGGCCGGATTATCGGATATTGTTTTTACCATGCTTGGATTTCCGGAGGATGTGAAGGAAGTCTATATGGGAAAAGATGGAATATTATCCGGGGCTAAAAAAGGTTCCATTCTTGCCGATATGACTACAACAAGCCCGATCCTTGCGATGGAAATTTATTCATTTGCAACAGAAAAAGGGCTTTATGCAATCGATGCTCCCGTATCAGGCGGGGATGTAGGCGCCCGCTCAGGAACTCTTTCCATTATGGTCGGCGGTGATTCGGAGGTCGTCGAAGCATTAAAGCCGCTTCTTGAGGCAATGGGGAAAAAAATAGTTCATCAAGGTCCTGCAGGATCGGGGCAACATGCAAAAATGTGCAACCAGATAGTGATAGCAGGCGCCATGATAGGCGTATGCGAAAGCCTTCTTTACGGATATAAAGCCGGACTCGATATGAACACCATGCTATCCGGCATATCGGGAGGAGCTGCGGCATGCTGGACTCTCGATAATATCGCGCCGAGGATATTAAACAGAAACTTCGATCCCGGTTTTTTCGTGGAGCATTTCGTAAAAGACATGGGAATCGCCCTTGATGAGGCAAAAAGAATGAATATTGTGCTCCCGGGGCTTTCCCTGGTGCATCAGTTGTACCTGTCGGTGATTGCAAACGGCGGCGCGAAACTGGGCACCCAGGCCCTCATGCTCGCCTTTGAACGGATGAGCAACACAATTGTAAGCCCCGGCAGACAGAATTAGACCTTAGTATAATATCCGTGAAATTCCGGGTCAGGATATGGGCTGACCCGGCGAATGTGAGTTATCGAAGCGCCCCCTGAATCAACTGTTGCCTTACAGCAAAACTTTCGATATGATATATAAAATAACTCAAGCGCATCCGCATCAGATGCCGAAAAGTATCACGCCGATGGGGTCGCTGATGCTCTCAGCTCTTTTGACGGAAAAGCATCCGGTTATGCGGTTGAAAGCGAAAACAGGTGCTGGATGGTAAGAAATGAATAAACATGAATTAATTGTTTCAATGCCTGATGTCATGCTGGGCAAGCCGGTCATCAGGGGGACAAGAATTCCGGTCAAACTCATTGTGCGGAAAATAGGAGAAGGCGCATCTATTGAGGATTTGCTTGACGGATACCCTAACCTGACAAGAGAATCTGTACAAGCTGCGCTTGTTTATGCTGCTGATATTATTGGCAATGAAAATATCATATATCTTAATACCGGCACATCAAATTGATTAATAACATCCATCGCACGGTAATAAAACCGGGAAGAGCCAGAATCCGCCATAAGACAGAATAACATGAAATACACACAATACTTTCTTTATACACGACAAAGACCTGACAGAGCATGCATCAAAGACGAATGGATTGATTTCGCTATCAGGAATCCTGTTCAAACCGAAATACAATCTGATGGGCGAATAAGAAAATGGGCAAAAATAGAAGAGGAAGGAAAATATTTGCGTGTTATATTGCTTGAAGATGGAGAAACAATTCACAATGCTTTCTTTGATAGGAACTTTGGGGGAGTGTAAGCTATGAAAATAAAATATTTTAATGATACTGATACCGCATTGGTGGAATTTACAAAAAATCTGGTAAAAGAAACCCGGGAAATATCGGAGAATGTATATATAGACATTGATGAAAAAGGCAATCTTGTCAGCATGACAATTGAACATGCAAAAGTAACCGCGCATCTACCAGATATATCCTACCAGCAAATAGAGAAAGAACAAATTACCGCATGACAGTAAAGCGCTATATCGGACGGCAATTCCGCTGGGCTCCATTGAGACAGT
>CAYVMK010000050.1:0-9898 GCA_964452445.1 uncultured Desulfonema sp.
TGTGTTGGGTGTGTTTGGTTTTGTGGATTCTTCCGAACTCTTTCCGGAATCAAAAAACCGTTTTATATATTCTTCAATATCCTCTTTTATGCCTGCAGAAAAATTTATTTTCCTGGTCTTCATGAGGGTTTTGATATTATCCGATTTATTAAGGTTCTTCGGATCATCGACCAGAATCTCAAGCCCTTCCTTATTCCAGCTCAATGGAATCCATATCTCATTGAGCAGAAAGGATTTCTTCAGATTTCCCAGGAGTTCGACCGGCGCGGGAATACTCTGATCATAAATTCTAAACGGGCAGCCGTAAAATGCGGTAAAAGACTTTCCTATCTCGGCTTTATTGATTTTATACTGATCTATGAGGACAAACTCAACGCTCTTATTTATCTTTTTGGATAATGCGAAAGCTTTCTGGAGCTGGTCGGTTGTGACCATTTTGTTTCTGAGAAGATAATCGTATCTGGAATTGAAAGAAAGGGTGGATGAAAGCGCCTCAATCCTTTTACCGGTTTCAATGTCTTTCGGATCGATTTTAGCGGCTGATTTGTAAAGTTCGAGGGCGTTTTCCCGCTGGTCTCTCTTTTCCATTTCAAGGCCGAAACAGTAATTTATCCCGGCCTTCTTTACATTATCTATTCTGCCGTCACTTATGATATCGGCAATTTTTTCCATTATCTTGTCCGGAGAAAAAACTTTATAAAGAGACTCGCACATCTCCGGAACAATTTTATCGATGGGATAATCAAGTAAGAACAGTTTTTCATATTCGGCAACGGCCTCTCCGAAAAGACCGAGTTCCTTGAAAGCGCTTGAGCTGTCAAGAATCGCGGAAACATCCTCATGACTGGAAAGGGATTTCAGCAGGGAAATATCGTCAACCGAGACGCGCTTTGAATCGGCATGCTCAAGTTCATCAATCTCCTTTTTTAAAAGGCGTGTCTGTTCATTAATCTCATCCTTTATTTTGCCGTCCAGATCCGGGAAAAAAACAAAAATCTCCTCGTAAATTCCAAGGGCTTCTGCATAAAGCCCCATGGAAAAACAGACCTTTGCTTCGTTAATTTTCGAATAAAGATCTCTTTTGATTTCAGTACGAGGTAAAGCCACCTTAAATTATCCTCACTTTAACTTCATTAATATACGAATATCCATATTTATTGATCACGAACTACCTTTTAAAAAACCTGCCGAGCCCTTTTGAAGTCTTCGCAGGTTTCAGGGAAGGAAGCAGTACATCGCAGTTTAACCTCACCAATGCCACCGGCGCGGAAGAACTCATAAGAATCACCAGAAATCCCAGTTCGGTTTTCCTAATATACATTCTCCCGTCTTCAAATATCAGGTCGCTTTCCCTGACTTTATTTATCGAGTCAAAAAAAAGCGCCCAATCGCGTGTTTCAGGATCTTCCGGTATCGCGGATAAAAACGTTTTGAATATCACCCCTCCCTGGAAAGAAAATAATACAATCCCTTTAATTCCTTCAACACTCAAAATGTCTTTAAATAATTCTTTCATATCGCCTTCCGCATAATATTATTGTGTCAAACATCGACGATTTCATGAAAAGTCGTAAAAGCGTAATAGTTTCATAAAACCATTTCTCTTTAATTGAGAATCTGCATTATTCTGTCCCGCGGGCATTTCGGACTCACGGCAACAACCAAAGTCACTTCATCCTGCTTCAAAATAAAGTTGCGTGTCTCCCCGATATCGACAAAAATAGATTTAATTTTCCCTATCCTGAAAAATGCGCCCAATCTTGACATCTGGGAAAGCAGGCCGTTCCATGAACTGTCAAGATATATATCCTCAACACCGCTCCTTGCCCCCAGATTTTTCTCGATACTGCTTCTAACTGACGATACAGGGTCCGGTTTTTCTGTTTTAACTTCTTCAGCAGCAGGAATACTTTCAGGAACAACAGGCAATTCTTCTTCTGCTTCGCTTCTTTCATCTTTTAACCGCATCGCATCAAGAATCAATCCCTGAAGATCGCTTTGTATTTTATTCTCCTTCGCTTGACAGATATTCTGTATCGAGAGGACTACCTGCTCCCATGAAAAAATTTCGTACGCAGCATCCTTGCCCTGAAGATCATTCATCCTCGCGTCATAGAGTTCGCCATCTTTAAAAAAGAGCACTCCTTTTCTGCCCGAAGAGGTATCTTCAAGCCGGATGGTGCAGGTCTTCTGCTCCATTTCCACCAGTTGCAGGAACATGCCTGATGAAACATTGTGCAGGGCGCCCCCGTCTGCCTCTCTGCGCAGAGTAGTCATCATTTTCACGGCAAGATCTTTGACAATGAAAGGCTTTGAAATGTAACCTACGGCTCCGCCTTTTTTGGCAAGTCTTTCCATCTCCGGTGTGCTGTAGCCGGTTATGATGATAACAGGAATATCAGGGTAGTTTTCCATTATGTGCGACAAAAGGCTGAAACCATCCATCGGCTCCATTTTGAGGTCGGTAACCACTAGGGAAATTGTGTGTTTTTTAAGCTTCTCAGTGGCGTCAAGCCCATTATCGGCAGTAAAAACCGAAAAAGTCTCATTGTACTTACCAAGCCCTTCTTTAAGTGAAACAAGCAAATCCTTATCATCATCAACTATAAGAACGTTTCTTATCATTAAATCTCCCTTATGCCTAACCCCGATAAACGGGGCTCTTTTCAGTACACCTTTGAGGGGTAGAAAAACGCAGGAAATAATCTCTTACTTACTAAAATTACGAAGCGTTGTCTATATCCACTATTCTCACACCTGCTACATAATCTATTACTTCATATTTTTTGACGCCTGCTATCTTTTTTGTTATTTCATTTAATTTTTCAATCTGTTTTTGAACTTTTTCAAGCTTGTGATTATTCACGCTCTCCTTGGGCATATTATTCAGCACTTCATTAAGAAGATTGCTTATAACAGTAAGCGGCTGATTTAATTTATGCGCTACTCCCCCGGCCATCTCCTGAACTCCCTGGAATTTTTCCTTTAATGACCGTTCTTTCTGCTGCCTGATTTTTTCCGTTATATCCCTTGCAATCCCTTTAATGTGCTGCGCTTTTCCATCTTTTTTTACCAAAAATGTGTTAAATTCGAGGTGATGCACGGTACCGCCGCTATCAACAACAGATAATATCCCGTCATATTTACCGATTTTCAGAATGTCCGAAAGGAAAAGAATAAAGAGATCCCTTTGTTTTTGAACAACATAATCAACAAGTGGTTTCCCGATAAGCTCATCCCTTATATAACCGAGCATTTGCGCGCCGGCCTTGTTAATATCGATAATATCTCCATTCAAAGCAAAAATAATTATTATGTCATTCATGCTGTCGACAATGCCGTCAAGCTTCGATCCATCATGCTTGTCATCAATTTCCCCGCTTATTTCCCGGATTACGGCATCCAGAAATAGCGCAGTCTCTTCATCGTCAAAAACCGTTTTTGCCGTGATCGAACACCATATCTGCGCACCGTCCTTTTTAACAAAAGAAACGGGGAGGTCAACAACCCGTCCCAGCATCAAAGCCGAACTGATCAGATAACCCCTGTCTTTCAATTTATTATAAAGTTTTACATCAGGATAGTCGATCAGCTCTTCGGTTGAGTCGAATCCAAGCATATTGGAAAATAACCTGTTGCAAAAAACAATCTTCCCCTCAATCGTAGTGCGGTAAATTGCAACAGGAAGTGAGTCTATGAACTCAATATATTTCCTGTCTGAAAAATTATATGCGTTTTGGAAAGGAATACTCTTCATGAATTGTCAACCAAAGCGCTGTTGATATACGGAATAAACAATAATATAATTACTATTTTATCAGAATGTTATGCCTGTTTTAGCAAGTTCCCCGGCATATTTTTGAGACCATGAAGACAAGCGGTCGTTAAGATTTAACAGAAATCCTGACCCTTCGGCAATTTCTTTGACTGATTCCGCTACTCCCCGCAACAGTTCTTCATCTGTAGCTTCTCCGGTAAAAGTTATCTTGCCTGCGGAATATTTAAATTCATCGGCAAAAGGATCCAAAAAAAAATATTTGTCGGCTTTTTCAACAAATTTCTTTTTAAGAAGACTGTTAAAGTCTCTCTCAATATTTTTTTTCTTTGCCGCTTCAGATTCAACTATCTGCAACAATTCCTCTAATACAATTAATATATCGGCAGCGGTTTTTTGCTCATTCCGGTTTATTTCTCCGTCAACAGGCCGTTTTGAAGCTTCAATCCTGCTGACATGGAATACACCTCCGGAATCTTTTGTTTTAACAACAAGAATCTCTTTGTTTTCTTTCAGGGAGCTGACTTCACCTTTTCCCCAGGAATATGAACCTCCAATAATTTCTCCGTCGCTGAAAAAAACAAGCCCCCCTTCGCTGCCGTTATTAATGATAACTTCAATGTACCCGGTAAGCTTTTCCGAGGCCATTTTTTTTATGAGCCCTTCCAAATCCGTAAATTCTGTGCTCAGATTTTTATATATTTTTTTTGCATCAGGTATGTTGGCCCAGAAATATATTTTATTCTGGGCTATTTCATAAATGCTTATAACAAAATTATACTGAGAAGAAGCTTCAATAATGCTGTCAAGTGCTTCTTTCCCCCGAATATTTCTTTCCCTGTCTCTGAAAACCCCTCCCAGCAGCTCATCCTTATCAAAGAAAATAACACCCTCGGCGGCCGGAGATTTAAAGTGTATACCTCCTGCGCCAAGCTGACCCTGGTAATGTTCAACGAGTTTTCGAATATCAAGATAGTAACTGTTCAAATTCTCGATAACAGGTTTTTCTTTAGGTATAACTATCATCAACTGCCTCAAAATTATTTAAAAATAATTTAAAACTATTAGTAAGTAAGAGATTATTTCCTGCATTTTTCTACCCCTCAAGGGGGTACTGAAAAGAGTCCCGTTTATCGGGGTTAGGCGAAATTCCGGATTGATTTGCCGGTTTCTTATTTTCTCCTTCTGCGCAATCTCTCTATTGAAAGACGGATACTCTCCTGCATACGAACTATTGCATCATAGAGATCTCCGATCTCATCTTTAGATTTAATCACTACCTCGGCATCAAGATCTCCGATGCTGATTCTCTGGGCAAGATCTGTCAATGACTTGATTTTAGTTACCAGCAGGTGACCATATATCGAAACAATAAGACCGATTAAAAGGATAGTGCCCATGATTATTGCAGACATAATATATTTTGTATTGCCTATAAGTTGTTGAGCGCGTATCTCCATAACCTTGGTAGGCCTTGTAAATTCATCAAGAAATACGGTTGCAGCAACAACAAATGGAGTTCCTTCAACAGGAGAGCTTACCATATAAACTTCCTGGTTTTTCCCGTCGGCATCCCTGCCGAGATAATAACCGTCCGCCTCTGATCCTTTAAATGCGCCCTGATATATTTTAATGAAATTCTTATAATCCTTGCCGAGCATCTTCTGCATGCTCTCGGTGGTGTTAATACCTATAAGTTTTGCATTGGGGTGCATCCAGAAAGCGCTGACTCCCTGTTCATCAGGCATCGAATAAAGAGAAGTATAACCCGTTAAACCGACCTTTTGAACGGCAATCAGACTGAAATTCATCTCATTATTAAAATTTTCTTTATTTAATTCCGGATGCGTGGAAAGATACAAATTTATCTGCTTTGAAGCCGATCTTGCCTTCTCCTTCACTAGGTCTTCAGCCATTTTCTTGACTGTTTCAGAGCTCTGCTCGGTAAGCAGCAAAGAAAGGGTGCTCATCTGCTGAAGGTAGAGAATACCTGCTGCGGCTACTATAATGATCGGAAGAACAAAAAAGAGAAGTGTCATCTTAGAACGCAACCCGAGCCTCCCTTTCTTTCCTCCTATCATACCGTCCGCAAACAGCTTGACTCCCTTTTCAGGTTTCTCCTCCGGCTCTGCAGATGGCGTTTCGGTTTTTACAGTACCGCCTTCTTCCTCCGGTTCAATAAAGGCTTTCGGTCCGGGATCTTTGGCTTCCGGTTTAGAAACGGTAATGATATGGTTACAGGCTTTACACCTGAACTTCATACCCTCCTCACCAACTTTCAAAGGGTCAATACGATATTTTTTCCCGCATTCTTCGCATAAAATTATCATTTTTTACTCCTTGTATTTATTCAATTCTGTGTATTTAAAGCCTTGCATTAAATTGAAAGTTGTTTGAGGTAAATTCCCAACCCCGATAAACGGGACTCTTTTCAGTACCCCCTTGAGGGGTAGAAAAACGCAGGAAATAATTTCTAACTTACTAAAAGGCGATAAAGACAAGAAGCATATTAATAACCTTTCCCCTTGATTCTCTTAACCATATTCAGTTTGAAGGATTCCTTTCTTTCCTCCCGTTGTATATCTCTTGAAAGAAGATCGATTAATTCTGCGATTTTATGGCTTGGTATCTGAGACATCCTGTATCCCAGCTCGGAAACGGCATCTTCAATAATAATTTCTGCAACAGGCCCTATAGCTAAAGCGAGCTGTTCATTCAGATAACTCATAAAATCATCGTCAAGAAATGTGCCTGCTCCTTCAATAACATTCTCAATCAGATTGAGTTTCAAGAGTTTTGACACTGCTTCGCGCAAGTTTCCTGTAGTCATCCCCGTTTTTTTTACAATAGAACCGAGATTTTTTTTGCCGTCAAGCTCCATGAGGACATCTAACATTTGGCTATCCAGCGAAACATTTCCGATATTACTCCGCACCACTCGCCTGAATACCAATAAAGCAATATCTCCCGATAAAATATCCATTGTACATTACCTCCGGTATTTCAAGTTGCCTGCATGTAATGTCCGGTACAAAAAAAACCATGCGCTTCGTACGATTGTACTATCGTTTTAATAATCTCAGATCTTCCCTTAAAGCCGCGAATTCAACACGAATCAAATTCTTTATATCCTCAACTGCATTGATGAAAATTTCCTTACCGTTATAGCTTTGCGTTCCCGAAACGATCAATCCGCCGGGGACATCTTCTTCTTTATGCGCCATTGCAGGAACCGGTCTTGCCGCCGGCATTTTTTTCTTCTTTACGCTATCGGTATTGCTGAGAGCTATCTGTCCTCTAAGCTCTTTAAATTTGCTTAATTCCGCAAAAAGCATTTTCTTCTTTGAAGCTTCGGAAAGATTTTTTGACAGCACTACTTTTTCAAGGCGGGTAAAAACGGAATTGATTATTTTAAAAGCGCTCGGATGAGCTCCGCCCTTTTTTGCTTTGATATATATTCCAAGTGAACGGAGTATCTGAAGAAAAAGGAGCAGAATCTTGTCTTCTTTATACGTAT
The DNA here is from genome assembly GCA_964452445.1 of uncultured Desulfonema sp. Lineage (GTDB taxonomy): Bacteria > Desulfobacterota > Desulfobacteria > Desulfobacterales > RPRI01 > RPRI01. The sequence continues at coordinate 7,293 of CAYVMK010000050.1, forward strand.
CTTTTAATCCGTCAATCTGCTCAATAAATTTATCCAAAACCTCATCGTTAATCTCCCAATCCATAGATAAGACGATGGATTTTAAAATCCTGAAAGGATAGTATTCAAGATCGCCTCCTTCAGCGGGAACGGGAGAATTTGTTTCACTTTCTCCAAAAAGATCCCCAAGACGCTTTTCTACCTGAATATTCAGGCTATCTTTTTCGCTGACCAATTATTTTCCTCCTATTTAAGTTCTTGTTTAATAGAGGCTATTGTCATTGCTATGATCTTTTTCATGGTTTGCACCACATTAACGCCCGTTATAGCGCTTGCAGTAAATGAAGGCGCTTTCAACGCCGAATTCAAATCTTTTTCCAGCTCCTCAAAAGACAAAACAGGTATGCCCTGTTCAGCCAGATCAATTTTGTTGTATTGTAATACCAGAGGAATTTTGTAAATGCTCTTTTTATAATCCGCGAGATTTTCTTCGAGGTTTTTGATTGAAAGAATATTTTTATCCTTTCTGACAACCATTGAATCAGCTACAAACACTATACCATCGACCCCTCTTAATACCAATCTTCGTGTTGCGTTATATTTTACCTGGCCGGGAACGGTATAAAGCTGAATTTTGATATCATATCCGCTTATTTTTCCTATATCGAAAGGAAGAAAATCAAAAAACAGAGTGCGATCTCCGTGAGTTTTAACGGTTATCATTTCAGTCTGGATTCTTTCTCTGAATTTTTTATATATATATTCGAGATTGCTGGTCTTACCCCCACGGCCTGGGCCATAATAGACAATCTTTACCTGAACTTCCTTTTTCTTCATATTAATAAAGGCCATAAAATCAATCTCTTTTGCTTTTTATTAATGCAGTTTCGGACAGAAAATGCATATTATCTTTTATTATTCAGCTTCGGATGATCCCAGTATTTTTTTTGTCTTTTCGACGACATCCACTACTTTCAGCCTTAAAAAACCGAGTGATATGTCGTTTCCAAATATGGTAATGAGCAAATAATCGGACAGTATTTTACTGAAATGTATATTTTCCTTTACGCCCTTATGAAAAAGCAGAGAAAATTCCCCCTCCCCGATTATTTTAGCCATAGCTGTAACTGCGCCAAAATTCCCTGCAGCCAACGCAGCAAGGGAGTATATATCATGGCTTGACTCCCCATTATCATGATTTGCGATGATATTGCCTGCCATATCGATCAGAAAGACACAATGTACTCCAAGATCTATCAGATCGTGCTGAAGAATTTCCTCAATTTCACTAAGCTGCTCCTGACTGAGTGTATAAGACAATTCTGTTCCTCCCTGAAATATTATTTCCAATTCATGTTTATGCCGCAGCTAATTATTTTATTTTAGAGCTGTTAAAAAATATTTTCTCCTGTTAAATTATCAGCGACCATTATGACAAAAAATTATCCTTTCCTGATTCTAAATTCTTACCAAATCCTTTAGTATTAATCAAAACCGCCTGCCTTCTCCACAGCGGATGCCCATTCGCGCATCGCAACCCATGCACAGGCAGCAGCGCCGCCCGGCATTTTTATTAATTTTTCCGACAAGATAATGGGCCAGGGCTTTTGCCGTCATCCAGGCATTGAAATACCACCTGAAGGTATGTCTATGTGCTTTCTGAATTCCCTGCCCTGATTTTAATTTGTCGTGGCCTGGTTGTTGCGTTGGAATAGGTCAACGCCGCCATAAACACAACTCCCAGTTCCTGACAGGCATCGGCCTGAGCAACCGCTTCAGCGCTGCTTGATCCTGTGATCATTATTCTGTCTGATCATATCCTATCGCGTTTTGCTTTGCAGTCGGCGCATCCGTCTTTGTGTCTTTCAGGATATATTCTGTCTTTTTTCCAAGCACTCCGCCTTTTGCATTTATCTGTTCAATGGCAAGTTCATACGCCATTTCTTCGTCTTTACCCTGATCGCTGTATGAACCGGTAACAGGGACATTGAGACCTACTGCCACTTTCTCTGCCCGCCTCTTCAAAGCCTGTCCGACATCATATTCGTTCAATAAAAACTAGATCCTTTTTCGTCTCATATCAGCACTCTGAGGTTATAATATTTATCCGAAATCCTCTTCTCAGCATATTTTATTCTTATATATCAGTTTCATCCGAATTATCAAGCAACATTTTAAAATTCTTAACATATTTTTGGTTCCTCGCTGTTTCGTGTAGGTGACCCTCACCCTTGGATGCAATTCGACAAACTCGGCGCCACAACAAAAACTTATCTGACAGGATTTACAGGATGATTTGTCAGACCGCTCCAGAAGAGCGGCCCGAAACACATATCCGCTTCGCGGAGGGTGAAACGCTGGTGAGGTCCAGACCACTCAGATCGGCAACTTACTGCAGGCTTCAATTTCGATGACCATCGCTTTTCGATAGACGCTTTCCAAAAATCCAAATCCCAAGTTCCGGTCAAACAATTCTTATCCGGACATAACAGCAATCCGGTTTATTGCACACAACACTCTGTATTAACTATAATAATAGTTCATCAGATACATAATTTAATTATAGTATCCATACTATATATATCCCATATACAATTACATTATTTACTTGACAATTATAACTTTTC
>CAYVMK010000051.1:0-9837 GCA_964452445.1 uncultured Desulfonema sp.
AAGTTAGAAACTATTTTCTGCGTTTTCCTACCCCTCAAGGGGGTACTGAAAAGAGCGGCAGAAAATAGTTTCGTTAACGCACTTATCCCGTTTATCGGGGTTAAGAAATATTGTGCACGATTGCCGATCCTTGCAGTAATTTTCAGTTTTTTATTTTTCTGCCCCGGATATTTCGGCGCCGGTTATGCTCTGGCAGAAAAAAATATTAACTTTTTCCCTTGGCCTCATGAAGAGAGCGACCTCAAACCTGATCCTTCGGTTATTTACGGGCGCCTCCCGAACGGGTTCAGGTACGTGCTTATGGAAAATCATGAGCCGAAGGACAGGGTAAATATACGCCTTAATGTTCAGGCCGGATCGATGCAGGAAGAAGACAAGGAAGAGGGTCTGGCGCACTACCTTGAGCACATGCTTTTCTGCGGTTCCACGCACTTTAATCCGGGAGAGCTTGTAAAATATTTTCAAAACATGGGAATGCAATTCGGGCCCGATGCCAATGCCCATACCGGGTTCTATGAAACTATTTATGATATACTCCTTCCTGACGGGAAAAAAAAAAGCCTTGATAAAGGTCTTCTTATTGTGGAAGATTTTGCAGGAGGCGCTCTCCTGCTTGATTCGGAGGTGGAGAGGGAACGGAAAGTTGTTATAGCGGAGAAGAGATCAAGGGATTCCTCATCCTACCGCACATTTGTGTCGGCCATGAAGTTCAAATTTCCTGATGCCGCAGTATCGAGAAGGTTTCCGATCGGCGAGACGGAAGTGCTTGAAAAAATGACAGGCACAAAATTGAGGGATTTTTATCAAGCCCGGTACAGGCCTGAAAATATTGTTCTTGTCATTGTCGGGGATTTTGATTCAAAAATCGCAATTTCCCTTATCGGGGAAAGATTCCCGGCGTTCTCTCCCAAGGCTCCGGCAAAGCCCGATCCCCCGTTCGGCGATATAAACCATAAGGGGATCAAGGCTTTTTATCACTATGAAAAAGAGGAGGGAAGCACATCAGTCGGCATTGAGATCGTAAATAAGGCGGAAAAGGAGGCCGAGACTTCGGAAATACGGGAAAAGCGCTTTATTGCCGATATTGCGGACAGGATTGTTCAGAACAGGCTCGATGCAATGGTTAGAAAAAAGAAGGCTCCATTCACATCCGCATCCATTTCTTCCGGCTATTATCTGCGCCGGATTCAATATGCCGGTATTTCAGCCGATTGCAGCCCTGAAAACTGGGAAAAATCGATTCCGATACTCGAACAGACATTAAGAAGCGCCTTGGAATACGGCTTTACACACCGGGAGTTTGAAAGAGTGAAAAAAGATTTTACTACGATGCTGGATAACGCGGTCAAACAGGAATCGACACGCGACAGCCAGGTGCTTGCCAATGAGATAATATGGCATATAAACAATCATAAGGTATTTCAGTCTCCGTTGCAGGAAAAAGAATTCTATTCCGGTGTTTTAAACTCAATTTCACTGAAGGACCTGCATGATTCCTTTAAAAATACATGGAATTCCGCGCACAGGCTCATCATTGTCACAGGCAATGCCGAACTGAAAGGAGAGATGAAGCCCGAAGATCGGATTGCCGCAGCTTACCGGAAAAGTTTATCGGCAGAGATACCGAAACCCACGGAAAAGCAAACGGCGGGTTTCCCTTATCTGCCGGAGCCGATCGGCAAAGGAAAGATCGTGAAAAAAACAATTATCCCTGATCTTGGCATAGTGCAGATCGATTTTGAAAACAAGATCAGGCTTAATCTTAAGAAGACCGATTTTGAAGCAAATGAAATCCGGGCAAATATTTCGTTCGGATTTGGAAGCTCGGCAGAGCCTTCCCGGCTGGAAGGCATTTCGGATCTTTCCGGGGCGGTTATAAATGAAAGCGGCCTTGGCGGGCTGGACAGGGATGAAATGGAAGAGTCCCTTGCGGGAAAAAGCACGAAGGTATCTTTCATTGTTGAAGACGGGCGATTTCTCCTTAAGGGCATATCCGTCCCGGATGAAACACAACTTCTTTTCGGGCTTTTTTATGCTTATATCATGGATCCCGGATACAGGAAAGAATCGTATTTGCTTTCTATGGAGCGATTCAACCAGACATATCTGGAGCTTTCACGGTCAATAGACGGAGCCATGCATATTACAGGCGATCGTTTTCTTGCAGGCGGAGACACCCGTTTCGGATTTCCGTCTCCTGAAAAGCTGAAAAAATTATCACTCGATGACATCAGGTCATGGATTGATCCGCCGTTAAAGAATGATCCGCTGGAAATTTCAATAGTCGGGGATTTTAATGAAGACCGTGTGATAGAACTTGCCTCTATATATTTCGGGAGCCTTCCGGAGAGACCTTCGGGATTTGAACTGAAAAGAACCGATCCCCCGAAATTTTCCCTGGCAGGATTTCTTAATATAAATGTCGAAACCGAAACAGGAAAAGGCCAGGTTGTTGTTGCGTATCCGACTGAGGATATATGGAATATAGGAAGAACACGCCGTTTTAATATTCTTGCTGAAATTGTTTCAGAAAAAATACGGGAAGAGATAAGGGAAAAGATGGGAGCAGCCTACTCATATTCCGCCTACAATAATCCAAGCCGGGCATATCCGGGATACGGTATTTTCTATGCGCAAGCAGATGTTAACCCGGATGAAGCTCTCCTCGTGGAAGAGAAGATTAAAAAAATAGTTTCAGAAATTGCAAAAAAAGGTGTTGTAAAGGAGGATCTTAAAAGGTCGGCATATCCCTTATTGACAAGGATAAAGGATATGCTGAGAACAAACAACTACTGGCTTAACAATGTCCTGACAGAATCGGGCCGTTATCCCTGTCAGATTGAATGGTCCAGAACTATTATGAAGGATTACGAATCGGCAACTGCGGATGAACTATCGGAGCTTGCCGGGAAATATCTTGATAACGGCAGGGCGGCAACTATTATAATAAAGCCTGCTGAAATAACAAAAAAGAGGCAATAATAATTTTATAAAACCATCTTAATTTTATTGCCCCGCATTTTTTTGTCTGGTAGTAGCGCATATCGATTAAACCTGAAAGGATCCATATATAATGAAAAAAAATGAGATTTCCGGAGACCCTCTGAACGGGGTATGGAAATTTTTTGCATCGGTCAAATTAACGGTAACACTGCTTCTTACACTGGCTTGTACTTCCATAATCGGGACTGTTATTCCCCAGAATGAAAATCCTGCAGCCTATTTTCATGAATATGGTGAATTCTTATGCAGGATATTCAGCTTTCTGGATATTTTCGATATGTACCATTCATGGTGGTTTCAGTTCCTGATTCTTTTTCTGGCAATCAATATTATAGTCTGCTCAATAGACCGCCTTTCTTCAACATGGAAAATTGTGTTCGCAAAAGATATTTCTTTCGATATCGCGAAGTTGAGAAAATCATATAAAGAGGAATTTTCAGGCAACCGGACACCGGAAGAGCTGAAGTCTCTTTTCCTGTCTGTTGTTTCAGGATCATTCAAATATACGAAGGTTGAAGAGACGGAAACGGGGTTTGTGATTTTTGCAGAAAAAGGGCGGTGGACAAGGCTTGGTGTTTATGCCGTGCATTTGAGCGTCGTTTTGCTTCTTGCAGGGGGATTAGCGGGCTCGTTTTTCGGATTTGACGGTTCGGTGAATATTCCCGAAGGGGAGAGTGTAAAGAGCGTCATATTGAGAAATACCGGACGGGAACAGCCTCTTGATTTCGAAATAAGATGCGATGATTTTAACGTGAGTTTTTATGAATCCGGAGCTCCAAAGGAATATCTTTCAAAACTGACCATTCTTGAAAACGGAAAACCGGTATATAATAAGGATATAATCGTAAATGATCCTATCCGTTTCAAAGGGATCAATATTTTCCAGTCAAGTTACGGAACCCTGAAACCCAAAGAGATAACGCTTTCTTTTACAAACCGTGAAACCGGAATGATATACAGGCAAAAGGCTGCCGTCGGAGAAGAAATAAATCTCCCTGAAGCATTTGGAAAATTTGTCATAAAGGAATATTCCGGCTCCTATGATTTCAGGGGACATAATCTGGGGGAGGCCTTCCTGGGAATACTGACTCCATTGAAGGGAGACCCCGCAGAGGTGATTCTTCCCATGCATTTCCCGTCCTTTGACAAGATGAGGAAAGATGAATTGATCATATCGGTGGAAGCCGCGGATCGTCGGCATTACACCGGACTGCAGGTGACCAGGGACCCTGGAGTCCCTGTTGTTTATACCGGATTTATAGTCATGATTTTAGGATGCTTCGTCTCTTTTTTCATGTCTCACAAGAGGCTTTGTGTTGAAGTAGTAAAAAAGGGCGGAAAAAGCAGGGTGATGGTTGCCGGAATTGCCAATAAAAATAAACTGGGAATGGAAGTCAGGACACAAAGAATGACAAAGCTTTTGTCTGAAAAAGCAGGCAAATTAAAAGGGTGATGAACTCGTAAAAAGGATGAATATAATGAACAGTTCAAATTTATTGTCGATAACCACATTCATATACGGGTTTGCAGCATTTTTTTATATTTTTGCAGTTGTTTTTAAAAAACCATTTGCAGGAAGACTCGGAACATGGACTGCTTTGGCGGGAATTGCCGGAAATATCTCGGGTATTATACTGCGATGGGATGAATCATACAAAATAGGAATCGGGCATGCCCCCCTTTCCAATTTATACGAATCCCTGATCTTTTTCGCGCTTGTTATAGTTGTGATATATCTTGTAATTGAAAAAAGTTATCTCAACAGGACGATCGGAGCTTTTACGACCCCGCTTGCCTTTTTGGCAATGGCGTATGCTTCCCTCTCTCCAAATATCAGCGACAGGATCCAGCCGCTTGTGCCGGCATTGAAAAGTAACTGGCTTATTGCGCACGTAATCACCTGTTTTATAGGCTATGCCGCTTTTGCAATAGCGTTCGGCTTGAGCATAATGTTTCTTTTTAAGCAGAATGACTCGAAAGAAGAAGGCCATTTTTTAAAGTTATTCCCGGATGTGAAAATTTTAGATGAGCTTTCGCATCAAATGATAATGTTCGGTTTTCTGTTCCTTTCGGCAGGGATAATAACCGGAGCCGTATGGGCAAACTCTGCATGGGGCCGTTACTGGGGATGGGATCCCAAGGAAACCTGGTCGCTTATTACGTGGTTTGTCTATGCAACTCTCATTCACGCGAGGTTCATGCGGAGCTGGCACGGAAAGCGCCTTGCATACCTTTCCATCATAGGTTTTGCGGCAGTGCTTTTTACATATTTTGGAGTTAATTTGCTTCCCGGACTTCACAGCTACGGGCAGTGATTTTTCCTTGACAAGAATTATCCCACGGGGTAAAAAGTGCTCATTATTTTCCATCCATATCTTGGTTATAGTTTAAGGTTAAATATGATTTATTTCAGCGGTTTCTGTGAATTTATTAACCACAGCTTGACGGAGCATCCATGAGTACACCAGATGATAAAATCAAAGGAGTTTCTGCAGACGCGGGCGGCGAAGAGGCCATAGCTTCGTTTAAGGGAGTCGATGAAAAAGAGCAAGGAGAAGGCCCCGGCGGGTTTGTTATCCTGTTCTTCATCATTGGGTTTGTTGCAAGTCTCATGATAGGATGGGTTATTTTTCCAAAGCTTCTTTACTCCCAGAAACGGCAACCGGTCGATTTTAACCACGCTCTTCATGTTGAAACGGTTGATAACGGGTGTGAAAGCTGCCACATTTTCCGTGAAGACGGAAGCTATGCCGGGGTGCCCAGGCTTGCGCAATGCGCCGACTGCCATCAGGAAGTTCAGGGAGAAAGTCCGGAAGAAAAGATTTTTGTAGAGGAGTATGTTGCAAAAGAAAAGGAAGTTCCCTGGCTTGTTTATTCTAAACAGCCGGACTGTGTTTTCTTCTCCCATACCGTTCATGTCAAACTGGCCGGAATGGATTGTGTGAAATGTCACGGACCGATCGGCGAATCGACCAGCCTGAAGCCATATGAAGAAAACAGGCTGACCGGTTACAGCCGTGACATCTGGGGAAAGAGCATGGCCGGAATCAAGAAAAATTCGTGGGACAGGATGAAGATGGATGATTGCGCCGAATGCCACGAAAAGGAGACCGGCAGAAAATCAAGCGTTCAAACCGATAAAGATGCGTGCTTTGTATGCCATAAATAAATGTAACCTTTCAGGTTCAAAGTTCCACGGTTCAGGGTTAGAGAACAATTATGAAAACCCCAAAGCAGCTGACCGTGAACCGTGAACTTGACAAACCGAGTAGTTACAGTTTTTCAGGTTTAAGCCGTCGTTCAAAAATAACCGTAACCCCGATAAACGGGACTTTTTTCAGTACCCCCTTGAGGGGTGTAAGTAAGTTTACGAAATTATTTCCTGCCGAAGAAACGCAGGAAATAATTTTTAACTTACTAACATTAAAATGCCGTGACCGGCATAAAGAGCCGTAACAAAATGTTCAGAAATGTAATGGTTATTTCGCAACGGCTCCTAAGGGGAAGAATCAATGAAAATAGACAGAAGATGTTTTTTGTCACTTGGAATTGGCGGTGCAGCCGGTTTAGCCCTTTCACCAATACCCTGGAAGCTGGCGGATGACAGCGCGATATGGACGCAAATGTGGCCATGGACTCCTGTCCCGGCAGATGGTGAGGCAACCTATGTGAAATCCGCATGTACACTTTGCCCGGGCGGCTGCGGAATATCCGTCCGCAAGATCGACAACAGGGCCGTCAAGATAGAGGGAATGGAAGGGCATCCCGTAAATGACGGAGGTATTTGCCTTCTCGGCCTGTCCGGATTGCAGCTCTTGTACGGGCCGACCCGTGTAAAGACTCCTCTAAAAAGAGCCGGTGAAAGAGGAGAAGGCAAGTGGGTTAAAATAACATGGGAAGAAGCAATCTCGGAAGTTGCAAAGAAGCTTGAAGATTTGAGAGAAAACGGCGAATCGAGCTCGGTTGCATGCATATCCGGCTCTGATAAGGGAACGGTACCAGCACTGTTTAAGAGATTTCTTTCCGTGTTCGGGTCCCCAAATTTTATGCGGATGCCGTCGATTCAGGACTCTTATGAGATTGCCAATAATATTTCCATGGGATTTATTGCCCAGTCCGGCTTTGATCTGGAACATGCCGACTTTATTCTGAGTCTTGGAAGCGGATTGATTGAAGGCTGGGGATCGCCTGTTCGCATGATAAGAGCGAACAGTTCCTGGCGCAAAGCAGGCATTAAAGTTGTCCAGGTTGAACCCCGCCTTTCGAATAGCGCTGCAAAATCGGATAAGTGGATTCCGGTTAATCCCGGAACTGAGTGCGCTCTTGCTCTTGGTCTTGCCCATGTTATTATCAGAGAATCCCTTTACCGGGATGATTTTGTTCATACCGGCGCCTCAGGGTTTATCAGGTTCAGAGATCTTGTCCTTTCAAGCTATTCTCCTGACAGTGTGGAAAAAATAACAGGAATAAAAAAAGAAACAATAGAAGCTTTGGCCGTGGATTTTGCAGGGTCAGGAAGACCGGTTGCAATCTGTGGAAGAGGACAAGGTAAATCCCAGGGCTCTCTGGGTGAGTTGATGGCGGTACAGGCATTGAATGCCCTCGTTGGAAATATAAACAAGGAAGGGGGAGTTTTTGCGGTTCATGATCCTGCATATATTGCCTGGCCTGCATATCAGGCTGATGAAGTTGGCGCTGCCGGAATTAAAAAAGAGCGGATCGACGGCGCCGGGAGCGGAAAATACGGATTCGCAAAAAGCCTTACCAACAGGTTTGCGGACGCTGTTAATTCAGGGTCTCCCGTAAGTCTTCTTTTTGTTCTGGAATCAAATCCGGTATATTCATTGCCTGATACAAAAGCCGTAAAAGATGCTTTCAAAAAGATTCCTTTCATTGTAAGTTTCTCATCTTTCATGGATGAAACCGCATTGAATTCGGACCTTATTCTGCCAAACCATGTCTATCTTGAACGTTATGAAGATGTTCCGGCGACTGCCGGCCTTTCAAAACCGGTTGTCAGCCTTGCAAGGCCTGTTGTCAGCCCCCGGTTCAACACGAAACATGCGGGGGATGTCATCCTCCTTATAGCAAAAGAGATAGGTTCGCCTGTTGCAGACGCTTTTCCGTGGGATGATTATCAGGCATGCCTTGAAGGGACAGCAGGAGATAAGTGGAAGATGCTGAACGAAGAAGGCTTCAGTTCTGATCCGGCATTTACTGCCCAGGTTGTCAATACTTCTCCGGGAAAATTTGATCTTTCGGGCGGTATTGCCGATTTATCAATCCTCTTTACCCCTGTAAATCACGAAGGGGACCCCAAGGCTTATCCTCTGTTTCTCTTGCCTTACGATTCATTCAGGATAGCCAACGGATACATTGGCGCCCCGCCTTTTGTAATAAAAACCGTTGAAGATACGGTTCTTAAAGGAAAGGATATCCTTGTTGAGATAAATCCGGCAACAGCCAGGGCAAACGGACTTTCTGCCGGAAGTTATGCAATTCTTAAAACCCCGAAGGGAAGCGCAAAAGTTAAAGTTCATCTGTTTGACGGGATTATGCCCGGTCTTGTGGCCATGCCGAGGGGCCTTGGCCATACCGCGTATGACAATTATCTTGCCGGCAAGGGAATAAATGTCAATGAACTTATCGGAACGGCGGAAGATCCTGCTTCCGGTCTTGATGCGGCCTGGGGAATCAGGGCAAATCTGATCAAAGCCTAATTTAGAGCATGAGGTTCTGATGAAAGAAGAACAAAGTAAAGAAAAGGTCAAAAAATTTGGAATGGTTATTGATCTGGACAAGTGCGCCGGTTGCGGAGCCTGTATGGTTGCCTGTATGGCCGAAAATAATGTGCCTTTCAAGGAAGACGAGTCGAAGAAGCTTGACAGCATAACATGGCTCAGGGTTTACAAGCTGACAAACGGCAAACCTTTTCCGGATGCCGATATTTGTTATCTTCCCAGGCCGTGCCAGCACTGCGGTGGAAAAGGCGAACACGGACATTCGCCCTGCGTCTCCGTTTGTCCTGCGACCGCGACCGACTACAACAAGGAGACCGGGATTGTCAGCCAGATTTATACAAGATGCTTCGGGTGCAGATATTGCATGGCTGCATGCCCTTATCATGCCCGGTATTTCAACTGGTGGGATCCGGTCTGGCCGGACGGGATGGAGAAATATTTGAGCCCGAATGTGTCCGTCCGGATGAGAGGCGTTGTCGAAAAATGCAGCTTCTGTTTTCACAGGTATCAGCTTGCCATGGATAAGGCTTATTACGAAGGCCGCCGTGAGATAGAGGAGAGTGAATACCAGACAGCCTGCGCGCAGGCGTGTCCTGCAGGCGCGATCATTTTCGGAGATCTTAATAATCCCAAACATGCCGTTTATGAACTTAAAAAGAGCAGTAATGCCTTCCGGCTTCTTGAAAGGCTCCAGACGAACCCCAAGGTTTATTATCTTTCAGGCAGGGAATGGGTAAGGCGGGCGGGCGATAACTATCTCAAAGATGAAAAAAAGTAATCCGGTGTTATTCGATTATAGTAACTATTCAGCCACAGATTCACACAGATGAACGCAGAAGTTTAGACTGAAGACTGTTAGTACCTTAGAAATAATTTTCTGCGCGTTTCTACCCCTCAAGGGGGTACTGAAAAGAGTGGCAGAAGATTATTTCGTGAAGGTACTTACACCCCTCAAGGGGGTACTGAAAATAGTCCCGTTTATCGGGGTTAGGCTGTCCGCCACGCTTATTGGCGGATTAGCTGACAGCCTATAGCCTGTCTATCTGCGGATATCGGCGAAAATCTGCGGCCTAATTTTTTAAGAAACAGCAGA
>CAYVMK010000052.1:0-9792 GCA_964452445.1 uncultured Desulfonema sp.
CGCAATCAACTGGCTTTTGAACCACCAAACATATCAAGAACTCGGTACTCTCAAGAAAAACAACAAGGGTAAATAATATGCCTGAAGAAAAAAAAGCTGCAAGAAAAAAGATAGCCGCCATTTCCGAAATGAACGGAATAATGGCCGAATATTTTTATGAGCTCGATAATGCGGCAAAAACAGGCGCTAAAAAAGTAGCCTGGTGCACCAGCGTCGGACCTGCTGAAATCCTGAGGGCAATGGGCTTCCTTGTTTACTTTCCTGAAAACCACGGCGCAATGCTCGGCACAACACGCATGTCGACGGAACTCATCCCCTATGCCAATGCCCGCGGTTATTCCCCGGATATATGTTCATATCTTACGGCGGACGTGGGAGCTTACATCAGGGGAGTGACTCCTCTTTCCAAAGCATACAAGGGCATAGAAAAAGTCCCTAAACCCGATGTTCTTGTTTACAACACCAACCAGTGCAGGGATGTCCAGGACTGGCTTGCATGGTATGCAAAAGAGTTAAATACTCCCCTGCTCGGAGTTCACACTCACCGCGGAGTAAAAGACGTGGGAAAACCGCACGTTGAATCGGTGGCAAAACAGATGGAAGCCCTTATCGAACCGCTTTCAAATATATCCGGGAAAAAATTCGATCTGGATGAATTGAAGAGGGTTGTCGCTCTTTCGCGCGAATGCTCGGACATGTGGGAAAAAGTCCTTGATACCGCTTCCGCGGTTCCTTCCCCTATAACTTTCTTTGACGGAACAATTCACATGGGCCCGGCGGTCGTGCTTCGTGGAACACAACAGGCGGTTGACTACTATAATCTTCTCTATGCGGAGTTAATCGAAAGGATTAAGAACAAGGAAAGCGCCCTTGAAAACGAACGATTCAGGTTGTACTGGGATGGAATGCCGGTATGGGGAAGGCTGCGTGATTACTCCGAATTATTTATGTCCCTTAACACGAATGTCCTTGCCTCCACATACTGCAATAGCTGGATATTTTCAGACTTTGATCCCGCAGACCCTTTTACCAGCATGGCAAGGGCTTACACAAAGCTATTTATCGTGAGATCTGACGACACAAAGGAAAAATATATAAAAGATATGATGAGATTCTTCAAAATCGACGGCATTATTTATCATGATGCGAAAACCTGCCCGAACAACTCCAATTGCCGGTATGGGATGCCCCAGAGGCTTGAAAAAGAGACAAAGATTCCAAGCCTTACAATAAACGGAGATCTGAATGACTTAAGGTGCGTCTCTGATGAGCAGACCAAGACAAATATAGAAGCTTTTATCGAACAATTAGAGGAAAATAGATAATATGTTTGATTCTCTGTTTAAACCAAAATCGGTTGCGGTAATAGGCGCGTCAACGAAAGAGCTTTCAATAGGCAACAGGATATTAAAAAACAAGGTCATTAATAGCCTTCAGCGACCGGGTCTTTATCGCTGATGCACGAATAAGCATTTAAAACGGAGGCGTACTGTTATGGCCCACTGGATGAACCTTGGCCAGATGCTGAAAATAAACGCAAGACATTTTCCCGCAACAACGGCATTAAAAGACAGGGAAAGAAGCTTCACCTATCCTGAAACAAACAGAAGGGTAAACCGTCTCTCCCACAGCCTTCTCGGCCTTGGACTTAAAAAAGGAGACAAGGTAGCGGTTCTCCTTGAAAACTGCATAGAAATAATCGAAATCTACCTTGCTGTTGCAAAGACAGGAATTATCATCGTTCCGATGAACTTCCGCCTTGCCGGAAAGGATATAGATTATATAGTCAGCAATTCCGACGCCGGGGCTCTTATTGTCGATAATGAATTCGCTCCGGTCATAGATGAAATAAGACCCGGTCTTGTGAACATCTCCAGAGAAAGATACATCGTTGTGGGACAGGAAAGGCCCGGCTACAGAGAATATGAAAATTTCATCAAAGATTCACCTGAAAATGAGCCCGACGCGCAGGTTCTCCCCGGAGACACATGGATCCTGATCTACACATCAGGCACCACCGGAAAACCCAAAGGGGCAATCCGCTCCCACGAATCGCACCTTTCTTTCTATTTCATAAATGCCGTGGATTTCGGATTCACCCACCATGATATATGCCTTAATGTAATGCCGCTTTGTCATATAAATTCAACCTTTTTCACATTTACTTTTCTGTATATCGGCGGCGCCGTCTATGTGCACCCTGCCCGCTCCTTCAAAGCCGAGGAGATTCTGGGAATCATAGAGAAAGAAAAAATTACATTCATCTCCCTTATTCCTACGCATTACAACCTGATATTGAATGTGCCTATTGATGCAAGAAAGTATAATGTAGGCTCAATCAAAAAGCTGCTCTGTTCTTCCGCCCCGGCCAGAAAAAACATGAAGCTTGCCATAATGGATTTTTTCCCGGGCGTTGAGCTGTATGAAGCTTACGGCTCAACTGAAGCCGGAATAGTAACCGTTTTAAAACCCGAAGACCAGCTCCGGAAGCTCGGCTCCATAGGATATGAGTCTATCGGAACCGATTTTGTCAAAATCATCAATATGGAAGGAAAAGAGGCCGGAGTCGGGGAGGTCGGGGAGCTCTATTCGAGAGGCCCCATGCTCTTTGACGGGTACTATAAACTCCCGGAAAAAACCGCGGCTTCTTTTAAGGGTGACTGGTTTTCCGCAGGCGACATGGCAAAAAAGGATGAGGACGGCTTTTACCGGATTGTGGACCGGAAAGACAACATGATAATAACAGGCGGCGAGCACGTATATCCGAGCGAGGTCGAGGAAGTTATAGGCGGTCACCCTTGTGTATTCGACACGGCCGTAATAAGCGTGTCGGATGACAAATGGGGCGAAAAGGTTGTTGCCATTGTCATTCCAAAGGCTGATATCGATGAAAAAACCCTGATTGACTACTGTAAGGATAAGCTTGCAAGCTTCAAGCGCCCGAAACAGATACTTTTCATAAAACCTGAAGAAATGCCGAGAACACCGACGGGTAAAATCCTGCACCGGGTTCTCAGGGAAAAATATTCCTGATATCGGAAATTACATTATATAAAACGGAGGTTTGAAAAATGTTGACCAAAGCTTACATTCCATACAAGGGCTACTACAGCACACCTTTTTCCAGATGGCAGGGAAGCTTCGCAAATGAGCATGCCATTATTTTTGCCGCAAACACATCCAAAAGATGGTTCGCGCAGAAAAAGTGGGATCCCGCCATGTTCGATTATCTCTTCCTCGGAATAACCATCGGCCAGCCCCAGTGGTTTTATGGAAGCCCGTGGGCAGCGGCGCTGATCGGCGCCGCAGGAATTCCCGGAGTATTGCTGAGCCAGGCGTGCACGACATCGACCACATGCATCTTCCAGGCGGCAGTCGGAATAGAAACAGGGTTCTATAAAAACGCATACTGCCTCATGACCGACAGGTGCTCAAACGGCCCGCATACGGTCTGGCCCAACCCGAACGGTCCCGGAGGTGAGGCGCTCTCCGAAAACTGGATGATGGACAATTTCAACAGGGATCCCTGGGCGAAAGGCGCAATGATCCAGACAGCCGAGAATGTCGCAAAAGAAGCCGGAATCACAAGAGAAGAGTGCGATGCCGTAGGACTCAGGCGGTATGAGCAGTATATGGACTCTCTTGCAAACAACAAGGCTTTCAAGAAGCGTTACATGTTTCCCGCGGAAGTCATCCTTTCAAAGAAAAAAACGATAATAGTGGAAGACGATGAAGGAATCACCCCCTGCACAAAAGAGGGTCTTGCTGCATTAAAAACAGTCCTTCCCGACGGAACACATACTTTCGGCACACAAACCCATCCTGCTGACGGGAACTGCGCGGTAGTCGTTACAACCAGGGAGAAAGCAAAGGAGCTGAGCGGCGATTCTAAAATCGAAGTCAGGATAGTCTCCTACGGATATGCCAGAACCAAGAAGGGTTTCATGGCTATGGCTGTCGTGCCGGCCGTAAAAATGGCTCTTGAAAATGCGGGTATTACCATAAAAGAGGTCAAGGCAATAAAGACCCACAATCCTTTCGCTGCAAACGACATTTATCTTTCACGGCAGATGAATGTTGACGTGAACAGCTTCAACAACTACGGAAGCTCACTTATCTACGGACATCCCCAGGCCCCTACGGCAGGCCGCTGCATAATGGAAGGAATAGAAGAAGTGGCAATGCTTGGAGGCGGTTATCTGTTGTGGGGAGGATGCGCGGCAGGCGACACGGCAGCAGGGCTTGTTTTAAAAATAGGATAGAATATAAAGGAAGGGTTCAAGGGGTTGAGGGTTCAGGGGTTGATTGTCGGAGATTTATAGCCATACTCTCTTATTTTCAGTATCAGGATACTTATATCTTATCGCCTGTCGGATAGGTTTCCCAGTGAGGTCCCATGACCCTGGCCGTCCTCGGGTAGGGCCGGGAAATTCTCCACTCAATTCCGCATCCGGGGCATTTTGCCTTATCCGCCCCCTTCCTGGGCCAAAACCGCATAAAACATGCAAGGCAGATTACTTCTCCGTACCGCGGTCCTTCCATGATTTTGTTTATCTTCATGATACTCCCTCCCTTGTTCTAATATAATGCACATATTCTATGTTTCCCTTTTGTCAACAAATAATCATAGAACAAATAATCATAGACAGTATGAATATATTTACCTGACATCCGTCAGTCAATAGTTATAAATTATGTCTAATTATTGGATGCTCCAAGCATCATTGATACTCCGTCCGGATGCTGGAAATTTAATCAGGGGAAGTGGAGGTTTACGGAAAATTCGTTGGAACCTTCCTGGTACAGGGAAAAGAGGTGCGTTGCGAATCATTTATTACTGGAAGCCTCCTGACGCTATTTTTATGCTTTTTCCTTACCGGAAGACCGAACAAGAAGATTTAACACCGGATCAGCTTAGACTGCTCCGTGGCATGGTTAAGGAGTTATTACTATGAAAAATGAGCATTTTGCAAAGCTAGTTGCCAGCATTAAGGAAGCGGGAGAGATCAAGGCTGGACGCAAGACGCCAAGCCGCATTTACGAAATCAAGCCACCTGAAATTAGGACAGTACGAGAGAAACTTAATGTCTCTCAAAATGAATTTGCACTTATGATAGGGGTCAGCGTCCGTACTTTACAGAATTGGGAGCAAGGCAGAAGAGAGCCGGAAGGACCCGCCAAGGCATTGCTACGTATCGCATCAAAAAATCCCAGCGCTGTTCTTGATGCTTTGCATACCGAATAGAAAGCCAACCTGCGGTGGAGATGGACGCGAAATAACGGGTCGGTTTTTCCGGAACATGGTCCGCGCGCCCCTCACCGCAAACGATGAGGGGCGCGAACTATCAAAATCTCATTTCCGGATGAAAATATAATTTATAGAACTCAATCTAAGTTTGTGATAGGTTGAGGAAAATGATTTTAATATATCACATATTATGGACAGTCATAATAATCTGCTGTTTGCCGTTTATTCTGTTATTAGCCATCATCGGAAACAACAGAATTAAGGAACGGTTTGCCCTCTCGCTTCCCAAAGATCATGATGAAAAACAAAGAATATGGATACATGCTCTTTCCGTGGGTGAAGTCATATCTGCCATTCCCCTTATTGCGGAAATAAGTGCCCGATATCCTGACAAAGAGATTGTTTTTACGGTAACAACAACTAAAGGCCTTGAAATAGCCCGCAAGGAAATCGGCAACCGGGTAAAAATAATTCCGATGCCTCTTGATTTCTGGTGGAGCATTCAAAGAATAGTCAGGCATATAAATCCGTCCTTTTTTATACTTGTTGAAACTGATATATGGCCTGCAATTATAACTTATCTTTCAGATAAAAAGATAAAATGCTTCCTTGTAAACGGGCGGATTTCACCCCGCACCAATAAATCCTATAAGAAGTTTTCATTTTTCATAAAACCTGTTTTAAACAGGCTCACGTTATGCATGATGCAGTCCGGACTCGATGCAAAGAGGCTTCTTGAAGCCGGCATTGATCCTGACAGGATTATAACAACCGGAAATATAAAATTTGACCGGGACCGGCTGCCTATGCAAAAGGAAGAGCGTGACATGTGGCTTAAGAAACTATGCCTTGATACTGATGATGACATCTGGGTTGCCGGAAGCATTCATAAGGATGAGGATCAAATGATCTTGAATGTTTTTTCCAGGCTGGTTCCGGAATTTCCGCGGCTGCGACTTATTCTTGCCCCCCGGAATATTGAGGAGTCGGATAAAATATTAAAGACTGCTCAGGGTATGGGGCTTAAGAGTATCCTGAAAACAAACCTTAAGGATAACAGGGTTACCTATAAAGTTTTGATTCTGAATACGATAGGGGAACTGAGCAGAATCTATGGCATCGGTAAAGTCAGTTTTGTCGGCGGAAGCATGGTTCCGCTGGGCGGGCATAATATTCTTGAGCCTGCAGGTTTCGGCTGTCCGGCGCTCTTTGGCCCTCATATGCATAACTTTGTTCTGATGTCCGAACTTCTGCCGGCAGAAAAGGGGGGCTTTCAGGTTGTTAACGAAGACGAGCTTTACGCATCTGTTAAAATGCTCCTTGAAGATCCTGATTTATGCAGCATGACCGGAATATCTGCAAAACAGTTTGCGGATAAACACAGGGGCGCCTTAAAAGAAGCCATGAACCGCATAGGGGAGCATGTTGATGGAGCTATCGGTATTCTGTAAATGGAGAAAAAATATGGCTTTTTCTCAAACTGAATGGGTAATATTAAAACCACGAAGAACACGAAGGGCACGAAGATTAGTGCTGTATAAAAATGTTAACCAAGCCGCTTGAAAAATCAAACATAAACAATATATTGATTCGAGCCACGAACTGGGTGGGAGATGCGGTAATGACGCTTCCGGCGCTTGAAGCGGTCAGAGAGAGTTTTCCGTCTGCCTCGATTACCGTTCTTGCACGGCCGTGGGTTGCCCCTGTCTTTGAAAACCACCCCGCGGTAAACGATCTTCTTATCTACCGGAAACATGATGCATTGATAAAAAATCTCTCTGAAATTCGCCGTCTTATTCACGTGATCCGGACAAACAGATATGACCTTGCCGTTCTTTTCCAGAATGCATTTGAAGCGGCGCTTCTTGCATATCTTGGCGGAGTGAAGTCAAGGCTCGGATTTGATTCGGATGGGCGCAGGTTTTTGCTGACCCACGGGATAAAAAGGACAAAGGAAATATTTACGGTTCACCAGGTCGAATATTACCTGTCGATTTTAAAGGCTGCCGGCCTGAAAGCCAAAAGCCGGAACCCCGTTCTTCATATAGCAAAAAACGATTTTATTAAGGCGGATAACCTTTTTAAGTTAAATGGCATAAACCAAAATGATTTTTTACTTGGTTTAAGCCCCGGCGCCATTTTCGGAAATGCAAAGCGGTGGCCGGCTGAGCGCTTTGCAAAAATCGGAGACCTGGCGGCCGGAAAGTGGAATGCAAAAGTAATCATAATGGGGAGTAAAAAAGAAAAAGCGATCGGAACATCAATGACCGGCCTGATGCGTCATAAACCGGTTGATTTCTGTGGAACGACCTCTCTTGGTGAAGCAATGGGGATTATCGGCAGGTGCAATATGTTCGTAACAAACGATTCGGGACTTATGCATATTGCCGCCGCTCTCGGTGTTCCGACCCTTGCGATCTTCGGCTCGACGGATCATGTGGCAACAGGTCCCCGCGGAATAAAGACAAGGATAATAAAACATGACATTGATTGTTCCCCGTGTCTTAAACCGGAATGTCCGACCGATTTTAAGTGCATGCTTTCAATTGAAGCCGAAGAAGTATGGAATGAGATGGAAAAATTGAAGCAAAATAGAAACGATTCGGATAAATGACAAAATTTAATAATATATTGATAATAAAATTGAGCTCGATAGGCGACGTTGTTCACGCGCTTCCTTTTCTTGAAGTTCTGAAAAACAGCAACCCTGATTCAAGAATAGACTGGCTGGTTGAAGAAGAGGCTTCACAGTTAATATCGGGGCATCCGGCAATAAACCGCGTTATTATTTCAAAAAGAAAAGCATGGGAGAAAGAGATTCTCAATCCCTTGAAATTTACGAAGGTGTTTTCGGAAGCAGTCGGTTTTTATAAAGAACTTAGAAGCTCTTCATACGATATTGTTGTTGACCTGCAGGGCCTTTTCAGGAGCGGTTTTTTAACTGCCCTTTCAAGGGGGAAAAGGAGAATCGGCATGAGCGGGGGAAGAGAAGGAGCCTCTTTTTTCTTAAAAGAACCGGCTGTTCCTGTTGACTATGACCAGCATGCGATAGACCGCTATCTGAATGTTGCGGCATATCTTGGTTGTAATACAATTAAGTTCAAGGGTGAAATTCCTGTCTTTGAGCCGGATATAAAACTGGCAGACGAATTACTCTGTCCGGATACAAAAAAGAATAACATGATTGCTATCAATCCGATGGCCAAGTGGAAAACAAAGCTCTGGGAGCCGAATAAATTTTCAGAACTTGCTTCCGGTCTTCAGAAAAACTTAAACTGCCGGATAATATTTACAGGAAGCAGTCAGGACCGGCCAGTAATTGACAAGATGATAAAACAGATGGGTAATGCAGCCGGACCGGTAAATCTTGCGGGCCGGACGAGCCTGAAGGAGCTCGCTTATCTCTATTCAAGATGTTCCGTTCTTGTCTGCACGGATACGGGTCCGATGCATATTGCAGCAGCAATGGGATGCAGTATCGTTGCCCTTTTCGGCCCGACCTCCCCTTTACGTACCGGCCCTTATGGAACCGGCCACAGAGTAATAAGGAGCGGCATTGATTGCAGCCCGTGCTTTAAGAAAGAATGCGACGACACAAAATGCATGAAGGAAATAACCGTTAATATGGTAGCCGATGCCGTAAAGAGCATCAGCCCATTCCCCGCCCCGACCTCTTGACCGGCCCTCCGTTACTGCCTGGTCAATGTTCCGTATATTCTTAAAAGCCTGTCCGGAAGCTCGCGGACATCTGAAATTACATTATGGTGAAAATGCCCGTAAAGATCATCCAGCCTCGAATCCGGAGCAGCGTCTACCGTTATTGCCCGAACGCATATTTTTTTTGAATGCGCCTCAAAGACTGCCATACGCGTATCTTCAACGGCATAACTCTGTTTATAACCGGTATCGTTGGGAAACCCGTCGCTTATGATAAATAAAAGTTTTGTTTTGGACGCCGTTTTTTCAAGCTGCCGTGTTGCATGACGGATTGCGGCGCCCATTCTTGTTCTTCTCTGGGGAGAGACTGCATTTATTCTCTGCCTTATCCTGTCATCCATGCTTTCAGAGAAATCTTTAATGGTGTAGTAGTTGACCCCAAACCTTCCTGTTCCGGAAAAACCTGCAACAGCGAACTTGTCCCCTGCAATACTAAGGGCTTCACAGAAAAGCACTGCAGCCTCTTTTATGATTTCATGAACGGATTTATTTGCTTCCATAACCAGGGCTGAGGTTGACCGGGAAAGATCAACAAGGAGAAGCGCCGCAATGTCCCTCTGCCGCTTAATCCTTTTAGTATAAAGCCTGTCCGAAGGAATCATCCCGGCTTTTTTATCGATTGCATAGTCAATAAGGGCGCAGGTGTCAAATTCTTCCCCATCAATCCATTTTTTCAATGTTTTAATCTCTTCATGCCTTAAAAGTTCAAATTCACGCCTGATTCTCTTTACCGTACCCCTGTAGCGGTTAAGGGCGCTTAAATAAAAGTCGCTTTTAAATCCCTCGATATTTTTTTCCCGCACCCTGACATGATCGTTAAGATAATC
>CAYVMK010000053.1:0-5706 GCA_964452445.1 uncultured Desulfonema sp.
GTGATTTTTAACGCTCAATGATTTTAAAATCTGTTTCCCAAAAATCTCAAATCCGTTCGCATATGACTTTTTACAAGTCTATCAATTTATCAGCGATGTTGCAACGGCAGAGGAATCAATTTGACGCCGAAATTTTTCATTTTGTATATATAAAGTCCGTCAACTTTCAGATATCCGTCTGCCTTTATATATGGGAAAGGTTCATTCCCGATTTCGGTTACATATGTTTCAACTTCTGCTTTTTTATTTTCCCTTACTATCTGGCCGCGGTACAGCCAGTTGTGGGGTATCCCTGTCAAAAGCGCAAACCTGTGGCTCTTTGCGAGGCGCTCCCATCTGTTCATTGCAATAAACTTTATTGTCTGCAGGAAAGATTCTATTCCAAGAGATCCCGGACAGACAGGGTCCTGATAAAAATGTGCATCAAAAAACCATTCCGAAGGATCAATATTTTTTATTCCGTGAACATAACCAAGCCCGAAGGGGCCGCCGTTTTGCGCATACTCGACAGAGTCTATCATGCGGAGAGCCTTTGACGGCATCGCCATTTGAAGGGCATGATCGAAAACGGTGTCGTCCGGAGTAAGAGGAGCTTCATCCAAAAACGTATGTGAAATGCCCGTATCGATTTTTTCCGGTGAAGGCCTGTATATCTCTTTATCAATGTTGCGGATTCCAACCTGTCTCGACAGAACTTCCTCCGAGAAAAATCCGAATACGGTATCTCCTTCATAGATAATTCTGCCTGCCTGAAGAACCTGCATGTCAAATTCTTCTATAATCATATCTCCCGCCCCGGAAATTTTTTTCGTGCGCGCCCGCATGGTGAGAGTTCCGGAATCGGGGAAAAGTTCTCCATGAATTACGGCATTCCCGCCGAGATTTCTGAACTTCAAATCCTTCCCGCTTTTAAGCGCCGACCCCATGTAAGCCGCAAGCCAGCCGCAGGGCTGAAGGGCTGTTTCAAGAAGCGCCGCAAACGGCATCGAAAGCGAGCGGTTTGCCCTGAAGTACCAGGCATCCGGCAGGATGTCATATTCGGCTTCAATCCAGCCTCCCGGTTTCAGAATCCAGGGCGCCGGTTCAACAAAGGTAATCCTGTCCATGAAGAGATATGGCGGGCCGGGGAGTCTTGCAATGCGCCTTTTTGAATCAAATACCTCGTATGCATCTCCGAAAGCCTCGGATGGTTTTCCGATGGAAAAGGCAAGTATCCTGTCGCGGTCAAAAAGAATATCTTTTTTTCTGCTCCTTGATTCCCATAATGATTCGATTTCATGCCGTGTAATTCCTGTCATTTTCATCGACATGTCTTTGAAAAAAACAATTCTCTGCCCGTCGGCATGCATATAAGCGTCGGCAACAACACAAGGCTCAGGGTTATATCCGATCTCTTTTACTTCCACTTCATATACAACTTTACGCGTTTTGGGGGTGACAGGCCCGCGGCATTTTAATACGCTTTCCACACCAATAACCGGCTCAAAACAGACGCCTTCTTTTTCAGCGATCCATCCCATGCGCATGATAAAAACCCTCAGGGTATGGGCGCAGCATTCATACATGAGCGTTCCCGGCATAACCATGTCATCTTTGAAATGGCAGGTGAGGAACCAGTCGTCGGGATGAATATCGGCTTCGGCCCGGATAATGCCGAGGCCGAAGCGGCCCCCTTCAGGCTCCAAGGAAAGTATTCTGTCGATGAGTTTCATTCTGCCGCCGGGAAGCCGGAGAGAGTCGGATAGTCCGATTCCGTTGAAAAGCGGTCCGAAAGAGCCTGCAAGATCCCCTTTTCTAATGCATTCAAGAGCATTCTCATCAAAACTTTCCGCGTGAAACGGCACAAGCTCTTTCCAGTCGTCAGGTTTTTTCCCTAGGGCAGTAGCTGCATCTTTTTCTGTAAGAATGATGCCTCCAGAGTTTTTCACCTCCTCTTCGGTAAAAAAACCTGCGCATCCGTCGCTCATGCTTATCAGTCTTTTGTCGCCGATGTATCCTTCAAATTTAAAAAAGAAAAGATATGTATCCTTCTGTTTCACGAACCTGTCTATTTCAATCTCATAACGGATCACATCCCCGGGTTCCGGCAGCCCGCGGTGAAACTTGACGGTCGCATCAAGCAGCCTGTAAGTCCTTTCTCCTTTAACGGCCATATCTATTCCAAGATACGAACAAAGGAAAAGATCGGCCTGGCCGGCTTCAACCGATATGCAGACAGGCGCCCGGTTTCCGTCAAGATACCACGCTCCGGGTAAAACATCGTGCTCCGTAATAATCTTTCCGGGTCCGAGAGAACATTTTTCTCCGGCAACCGAGATTATCCTGTCGACAAGCATGAGAGGCTCATCGGGAAGACGCACCCTTGACCTGTATGTGTCGACAATTGCAAATTCAGGTCCCAGTGCCTTTGCAACAGACCCTGTCGCAAACTCCATGCACATATCCCGGGTGAAAAGCTCCTTTTTGTTTTTTTTCAGCGCATTTCCCGAATTCAGATTTTTAATCAGGCGCATCTGGAGATCAAAGGTGTCGGCATAGGCTTTTGCCATATCATTTGAAAATTCGAGGAATTTTCCGTGCGCTTCGGATGTTGATTCGATGTTTTTTGATATGAGCTCTATAAAATCAAGATAAGCAGCGCCGGCATTCTTCTGATTTTGGTAAACTTCTTTGATTTTACAATCAGCAGAGGTTCTTTGACTTGCGGAGGGCAAGTCCTTTCCGTGAAAAGGCGAGGAGTCTTTACTGCAGGTTGATAAGGTGATTTTCCGGCCGGTCATCCCGATCTGTCTGTTTGTGTCCTGATACGAGCCCCTGTAAAGCCTTCCAAAATCGGCAGGAACTCTTTCTGATGCAAGCGCCCCTAAAAATTTTATGAAAGAAGCGTACTCATCCTCGCCTCTGAAGGATGCTGAAACTGCAAGATGGGGTCTTTCCCCGAGAATCCTGTCTATCATTCTCGTGCAAGATGAATGAGGCCCCATTTCAAGAAATATCCGTATTCCGTCTTTATATGCCTGTTCTATTGTTGCGGCAAAATCAAAGCCGCCGGTTGCCTGCTTCAGAATGGAATCGGCTGCGCTTTCACTCGTAACTTCAAAAGAACGCCCGAGGGCGCAGCTGTAAAACTTGATTCCTTCGGGAGGCGTTACGGGGAAAAGGTGAAGGTTTTTATATTTTCCGGCAACATGATTTACGGCATCGCAGTGAACCGTTACTACGCCTTCAAGAAAAACCGCTTCGCACTTAAGCTTCCTGATGACGGCTTCAACTTCTTTTTTTCTGCCCCCTATCACGCATTCATCCGGTGTGTTGACTATAAGCAGTCTTGCAAAGGAGAAACCGGCAAGGGATTTCCTTACGGTTTTAGCTGGACGGTTTACCGCTGCGGCGCACCAGTCGAAATCTTCACCGGGAGGGATGTTCCACGCCATGCGCGCGGAATTGCACGGACCCGCAAGCTCCGTAGTAAAGAGATCGGTATCCGTCATTCTTTTCAGCATATCTTCATGGTCGGGCCAGAGATTCATTGCAAAGTTGCCGGCCGATTCTCCGAGGCTGTAGCCGATAACAGCAGACGGTTTAATGCCGAAACCGGTCACAAGAGCTGAAATAATTCCCCCGTAAATAACCTGCCCGAAGATCATGTTCAGCGGATTTTCGGAAATCTTTTCACGGGCGTCATTTTCCCATCCGTCTTGCCATGAATTCCGCCACGGAACAAAACATTCCGGAACAAGCTGGGTTTTAAGCCTGTTTGTCTTTCTATCCATATTTCTTAAGATTTCAGGAAAGTAAATCCCTGTGCCTCTTCCCATCCCTATGTAATGATTGCCTGAGCCGGGAAAAACAAAAGCTATCTTTTCCGAATTGCCCAGCGGCTTTGGCGAATAGCAGATTCCTCCCAGGCCGTTCATTATTTTGCAGGTGTTTGCCTCAACAATGTTTTTTGCCTCGGTAATCCATTTGCGAAGCTGGCTTATATCTCCGGCTGCAATCGACAGGGCATATTTATTGGAATAATCAGGCTTGTTGCTGTTAAACCATTTTAAGGCGCATTCGTGTATGTTGTCGCTGTCATCAATAGAAGCCGAGAGCAGGTCAAGCCTCTCAAGCAGTTCTTTTACGGAGTTGCCTTCAATAATAAAGAGCCCGGATTTTCTGCATACCAAATGCATCTTTCTTTCGGTTAAAACTTTTACCGGCGTTTTTGCCGTATCCTGATATTCATAACCTTCAAGCAGGATATGCATGCAGTTTCCGTCTCTGGTCATGGAAGCTGTGCACGCTCTCCTGGGTCCGTCGATTCTGTCCCGGTGCCAGAATTGAGTAAATGCCGGAAAATGGAGTTTGCTTTCCATCCGGAAACCGGTTTGCGTGAAGTTTAAAAGGGGCGGTATTGTTTCGTTATAGAGGCAAAGGACTGCTTTAATTAGTGAAGCGAGTCCTGATGCCGAGCCTGCATGACCGATATTGGGTTTAACCGAGCCGACGGCGCACCGGGCAGGGGAATTTTTATAAAAATTGTCAATCACTCCGATTTCAATGCCGTCTTCAAGAGGGTCGCCGCTTCCGTGCGCTTCAAAATAGCTGATATCGGATGGAATCAGGGAAGCGTCGCTTAATGCTCTTTCGAAAGAAAGGGAATAAGCTTCTTTTAATCGGATGTCTTTGTCAAGGCTGCCTGTGCCGGCTTTCCCGATTCCTTTTATGACCGCATAAATTCTGTCATTATCTTCAATTGCCTTATCAAGCCTTTTTATGACAATGGCGCCGGCGCCCTCTCCGGGAAGAGCGCCGGAAGATGAAGAGTCAAAAGGGAATATTCTGTCGCCTTTCGTAAAGGTTTGCAATCCGTTTGCAGTTATTATGTTACGTACATCGCCAGCAAGATCCACGGACCCTATGAGCATCATGTCGGTTTCATTTTCCTGAACAGACCGCACCCCTGCTTCAAGGGCTTTGAGGCCAGACGCCGCATCACAGGAGACGACAAAACTTGGTCCTCCAAAACGGAATTCACGTGCGATTCTGCTTGCAATTATTCCTCCGAGAGCGCCAAGTGTTCTTGAAGATGTAAGGGGCGGGGAACAGGCATCCTGAATCGGCTCAATTTTTAACCCCGGTTCTTTTTTTGACGGATTGAACAAATCCCACCGGAGCTGAAAATCGGTTGCCCCGTAGTCAAAGTCGGCGCCTATTACGACTCCCATGCGTGGCCGCTTTTCCCTCGCAGGAAGCTCGGCATCTTTCATTGCTCCTGATGCAACTTTAAGAATCAAAAGATGCTGGAGAAGAATATCGGGAATTTCTACCGGCGGAATATGAAAATCACCCGGATCAAAATCTATTTCTCTTATAAAAGCACCCTGTAAATCGGCTCCATCAAGAAGCCTTTTCGCAGTTTCATCGCATCCCCTCCATCTGCCTTCAGGTCTTTGGCCTATAGAGGTCTTTCCGTTGAATATTGCTTCCCGGAATTCCCTGAGGGATTTAAATCTTCCGAAAAAGGCATCCATTCCGACAATTGCAACAGGAGGATCAGAATCCTGAATAGCGACAGACGCCGGATCTTTTTTTGCTTTGGACGGAATAAGACGTGCTTTTTTTGAATGGATACAGGGAAGCCATTCTTCGAAAAGGAGATGACCGTTGATTCCGCCGAACCCGAAAGCGCTGACCGCCGCCCTGCGCGGTATATCTTTC
>CAYVMK010000053.1:5716-9733 GCA_964452445.1 uncultured Desulfonema sp.
TTTTTTGCCATTTTTCAGTTTCGGTCTGAACCCTGAAAGGACTGCCATGAATAGGGCTTTTTGTGTGAGCCTTGTTAAAATGAAGGGATGGCGGAAGAGTGTTATGCTTCATGGCAAGAAGCGCTTTTATCATGCCTGCCGCGCCTGCGCCTGTAAGAAGGTGGCCGATCATCGATTTTACAGAACCGATTGAGCATTGCGCTTCCGACCAGCCCGATTTTCCCCATAATTCCGCCAGGCTGGAAAGTTCGGTTGTATCTCCTGCAGGAGTGCCGGTTCCATGGCATTCGATAAGATCAACATCCCATGGATTCCATCCCGCCGATTCGTACGCCATTTTCATGGCTCGCACCTGACCTTCCGAATCGGGAGAAAGAAGATTTCCGCCGATATCATTTGAAAGTCCGATACCGCTGATAAGGCCGTATATTTTATCCTTATTCCTTACGGCGTCTTCGAGCCTTTTTAAAACAAGAATTCCGGCGCCTTCTCCTACAACAAGTCCGTCGGCTTTTTCATCAAAAGGCGCGCAGCGGCCCGAGGGGGAAAGGGCCCGGAGCTGGCTGAATCCGACCTGCGTATAAAGGCAGTCAGGCCTTGATACGCCTCCTGCCAGCATGGCGTCGGCCCTGTGTGCGCACAGCTCATCACAGGCGAGTTTGACTGCATATATGGAAGAAGCGCAGGCTGCATCCAATGTAAAGCTTCCTCCGCAAAGACCGAGGCCTTTTGCCAGGATTGACGCAGGCAGGCTTGTAACACGGGCGGAGAGAGATTCCTCTTTCGTTACAGGCTTTGCGTCAAAAACAAAGCTGTCGCCGTAAAACTTTTTTCTGTATGATTGCCCGATAATTTTTCTTGCCAGTGAAGATGATGCGTCTGTAGGAAGAGCTATGGCGGCGAGCGCAACGCCTACTCTTTTTCTGTCAAGTGATCCGGTGACGCAATCTGAAAACGCCTCCCTTCCGGAATGAAGAACAAACTGATAAAGAGGATCTATATCACGCAGGATATTTTTATCTATATCGATGCCGGCCGGATCAAATTTAAAATCATTTATCAGGCACGCCTTCCTGGAATAGGTTTTATCAGGCGTCGGCTTTTCGCTGAACATGGAATCCGGCGGGGCCGTCCACCTCTCTTCTGGTATCTCTCCGGTCGAATCGGTTTTGTTTGATATATTATGCCAGAAGGCGCTAATATCTGATGCGCTGGGAAAAATGCCTGCTATTCCAACAACCGCTATGGGTGTTTTTATCTTCATTAATCTCTGAAATAATTGAGTATATTGTCAAAATGTCTGCTTTTGATTCAAAATCGTAAATTGTATGGTATCCTTTCAAAACAGGCAGAAATTTATATCCGACAAAGGTTTTTTAGGCAAGAGACAATATTAAATTGACATAAATATACTTTGACAAAATTCAATTAAAATGCAAAAAAATACAAACTGTTGCACATGATGTTGTAATTTTTCATGCGTGAACAGCTTTGTTCCCGCCTTTTATTTATAATTACCAAAATATTTTCCTGCTTAGGCAGATTCCGGACCCAAGCTGTAGAGCAGGATGTGTCATACGGAGAGAGAATGCCTAAAGCCAAGAAGTCAGGAAGGAAGAATAACACGCTGGAATCAATCGAAGCAACCCTCTGGCAATCAGCTGATAAACTCCGCAAGAATATGGATGCCGCGGAATATAAGCATGTGGTGCTCGGTCTGATTTTTCTGAAATACATATCCGATGCATTTGGGGTTCTGCATTCCAAACTGGTAAAGGGCAAGGGCGAATATGAAGGAGCAGACCCTGAAGACCCGAACGAATACACCGCTGAAAAAGTTTTCTTTGTCCCGCCTGTCGCCCGCTGGAAACATATTTCGGATAATGCCAAAAAGACCGAAATCCTTCTCGATAATGGTAAAAAGGTAGATATCGGCGGCTATGTGGACGAAGCCATGGAAGCCATTGAACGCCGGAACCCTTCTCTAAAAGGCGTTCTTCCGAAAGTTTATGCTCGTCAGAACCTTGACCGGGCGAGTTTGGGCGGTCTCATCGACCTTGTCGGCACCATTGCGCTCGGAACCGAAAAAGCACAAAGCAAGGATGTGCTCGGTCAGGTATATGAATATTTCCTCGGGCAATTCGCGCTCGCTGAAGGTAAAAAAGGCGGTCAGTTTTACACTCCCAGAAGCGTTGTCAAACTGCTGGTTGAAATGCTTGAACCGTATGAAGGCCGCGTGTTCGATCCATGCTGCGGGTCAGGCGGCATGTTTGTTCAGAGCGAGAAGTTCATTAAAGCCCATCAGGACCATTACAAAAATAAAAGTAACGGTATCTCCTTAAATCCATTAGACAGGATTTCTATTTACGGGCAGGAGTCCAACCAGACCACCTGGCGTCTTGCCAAAATGAACCTTGCCATTCGCGGAATCGACAGCTCCAATATTAAATGGAACAATGAAGGCTCCTTTCTGAATAACGCACACAAAGACCTGAAGGCCGACTTCATCATTGCCAATCCGCCGTTCAACGATTCCGACTGGTCGGGTGATCTTTTAAAAGATGATGCCCGATGGAAATACGGGATACCGCCGACAGGTAATGCCAACTATGCATGGATTCAACATTTTATCTATCACATGTCGCAAAAAGGCATGGCCGGTTTTGTGCTCGCCAAGGGTTCTCTTACTTCAAAAACCAATGGCGAAGGGGAAACCCGTAAAGCTATTATCGAAGCCGGACTTCTTGACTGTATAGTCAATCTTCCCGCAAAGCTCTTTCTGAATACGCAGATACCTGCCTGTCTCTGGTTTCTGTCGCGCAGGAAAGAAGGCCGACTCGACAAAGTTTTATTTATCGATGCCCGCAATCTTGGGTTTCTGATTAACCGCCGGACAAAAGATTTTACAGATGAAGACATTGGCAGAATAACCGAAACTTACCGCCATTGGCGCAATAAAACGAATGGCTACGAGGATGTGCCGGGCTTTTGCAAATCTGTGACGCTCGATGAGATCAGGGGAAAAGATTATGTGCTCACACCGGGCCGATATATCGGCCTGCCGGAAGATGATGACGATTTCGATTTCGCCGAACGGTTCGCAAAACTCAAGGCGGAACTCGACGAGCAGATGAAGGAGGAAGTGCGGCTGAATGAACTCATTCGACAGAACCTCGCCAAGCTGGAGATGAAAAAATGAGAGCTTTACTTGATACGAATATCATCATCCACCGAGAAGCAAGTCGCGTTGTCAATCGTGATATCGGCACCTTATTCAAGTGGCTGGATAAAGGCAAATATACAAAATGTATTCATCCCGTAACTATTGAAGAAATCGCAAAGAATAGTAACCAGGACACCGCATATAATTTTAATGTAAAACTTGATAGCTATGAAAAGTTAAAAACAATAGCACCCCTTAATGATCAAGTAAAAGCGGTTTCAGATGGTATTGATGCTACTTTTAACGATAAAAACGATACCTTGCTTCTTAACGAAGTCTATTGCGATAGAGTCGATCTCCTCATTACTGAGGATAGAAAGATACATGAGAAGTCTGTATTGTTGGGGATTAGTGACAGGGTCTTTACAATAGATTCCTTTCTGGAAAAAGTTGTTTCCGAAAATCCGGAGTTTGTGAATTATAAAGTATTAAGCGTAACGAAAAAACATTTCGGCGATATAAATTTACAGGATTCTTTCTTTGACGGTTTTCGTGAAGATTATGTCGGTTTCGATAAATGGTTTAATAAAAAATCCGATGAAACTGCATACGTCACCTATCACAAAGACACTATCCTATCCTTTTTGTATCTAAAGATAGAAGGGCATGAAGAAAACTATGCTGATATTACCCCCGCTTTTAGCAAGAAAAAAAGGCTGAAGGTCGGGACGTTTAAAGTTGTTAGCAATGGCGTTCGCTTGGGCGAAAGGTTTCTGAAGATTATTTTTGATAATGCTTTTATACTTGAGAGTACCGAGTTCTTGATATGTTTGGTGGTTCAAAAGCCAGTTGAT
>CAYVMK010000054.1:0-9551 GCA_964452445.1 uncultured Desulfonema sp.
TCCCTTGTCTTGGATCTGGTCACGCAGACTTCGGATCTCTTTCTGCATCGCCGCGATCTTTTCCTGATCAGGATTTTTCTCCAGCCAGAGCAATCTCAGGTCGCCTCTCTTGCTGTACATCTTGTCCTGAAGGGGTTTCACCTCTTTCAGGTGAGATGCACTCAGGGCATCGATTTTAGCTGTCTGATCGGCAGTCAGGTTTAATTTTGCCGACGCCTGATCGCTGCAGGGGCCTCCGCCAGGACCCCAGCCGCCGCCGGGACCATAACCGCGTCCCCTCTGGGCAAGTACGGGGGATACCGCGATGGCGAGGAACATAAGGACTGTCACAACTGCCAATAACTTTTTCATTTTTCTATTCTCCTCCTTTGATAACCCTTCCGGGTAGCTGTTTTTCTACACTATTTTTTTAAAATTCATCGATCTTTTTAGCTTTAATTTATGCATTGACCGTGCCATGATGAAAGGGGTCAGGGGCAGGGATCAAGGTACAGAAACATAACTAGCTGTTAATGCTAAGTAATATTTTATAAAAATATTACTTTACCCTGTCCCCTGTTCCCTGACCCCTGGCCCCTTTCTTCATAGATTGATGGTAATTCTACATTTTTTGTTGATGTTTCAGGGCGCCTACATCGATATCGAGCTTCTTTATACGGTGCCAGAGGCTTCGCTGGTTTATGCCGAGGATTTCCGCTGCTTTGATCTGGACGCCACCCGAACGGCTCAGCGCTTCGATGATGAGCCCCTTTTCCACCTCGTCGAGGCGTTCGTCGATGGACCCCGCCTGCGCCGATTCCGGACTCTGTAAAATCTGGGCCGGCAAATCGCCGTTGATATGGAGGGCGAGATGCCGGGGTTCGATCATGCCTGAATCAGTCATAACGGCGGCTCTCTCCAGGGTGTTCTGCAATTCCCGGATATTCCCCGGCCAGGAGTAGGCCGTCAGAACCTGCAGTCCCTCGGCGGACAGTTTGACAGGATTCGCCAACTGCTCAAGAAAATGGGAGGCTAAGAGGGGGATGTCCTCTTTCCGCTCTCTTAACGGGGGAAGATAAATTGAAAAAACATTCAGGCGGTAATAGAGGTCCTCCCGGAATGTCCCCTGCCTGACCATATCCATCAGATTTTTGTTGGTGGCGGCAATGAAGCGCACATCCACCCTGATGGTCTGATTGCCGCCCACCCGCTCGAACTCCTTTTCCTGAAGAACGCGCAGGAGTTTGGCCTGGGTTGCCGGCGGCATGTCACCGATCTCGTCCAGAAAGATCGTCCCGCCGTCTGCCAGCTCGAATTTGCCTGTTTTCCGGGCGGTTGCCCCGGTAAAAGCTCCCTTCTCATGTCCGAAAAGTTCACTCTCCAGCAGGCCTTCCGGAATGGCAACGCAGTTGAGCTTGATGAACGGCTTGCCCTGGCGGGGGCTGTGTTCATAGATGCTTGATGCCACCAGCTCTTTTCCCGTTCCGCTCTCGCCTGAGATAAGGACCGTGGAATCGGTCCGGGCCACCTTCAGTATCTGGGTGAATATCCCGCGCATGATAGCGCTTTGAGCGACCACGCCGGGAAAAAGCTCCCTGGCCTCGACCTTGCTCAGGATCGAGGCAATCCGGTCGAAGACCTGAGAATAATGAGCAATATTATCCACTGGTTGTGGTTCTTCACGCTCCGCCGGCGGCCGGGGATAAACGGGCATGCTTTCAGCCTTCTTGATAAACCTGCTGACCGGCTCCAGCATCAGCCAGGTGATGAGCAGGCTCAGGAGGAAGGTGATGACAAACACAGCCGCTTCCCAGGAGAAGAACGTCCATACCGCCGATTTGCTGGTCTGAATGTGCAGGAGCATCCGGTCCGTCAGCAGAACCCAGAGCAAAGAGATACCGCTGGAAATAAAAGGAACGATGAGATAGAGGCTGATCTGGAAATGTTTTTTCTTTTTAGGCATAGTTGATGAACCAGTAAAAAATTATTCTCACACAAAGATCACGGAGAACACAAAGAAAAACCTGAATGTTTTCATAGACCATTCTTCGTGCCTTTGTGTCTTAGTGGCAAAAACTGACTTTTTAAGAAGCCGTCATCTTGCCATTTTGGTCATGTCCCACATAGGCATGAAGATGGCCAGGGCAAAAAATCCGACAACACCCGCAAGGCCGACAACCAGAACAGGGCCGATGATCTCCGAGAGACCCTTTACCGCATAACCGACTTCATCATCGTAATGCAATGAAACAGCGCGTAGCATCTCTTCGATATTCCCCGTCTCCTCCCCTATGGCAACCATATCGATAACCATGGGGGTGAAATATTTGGCGGTTTTTAGTGTAACGGCAATCCCCTGCCCTTCACCCATATGCTCCCTGACACGATCAAATTCCCGTGAAATGGCCTTATTGCCGATTACACCTGATAAAACCTTCATTGCATTCATAACAGGCACACCACTTGACTGCAGCATTCCAAAAATACTGGCAAAGCGGGACATGGCTGCTTTTACGAAGAGTTCGCCGAGAACCGGTATCCGTAGAATGAGAGAGTCTCTTACATACTGTCCATTTTCTGTTTTGAACCAGGCGCGCAGTCCGAAGATAAGCGCAAGAAGGCCGCCGATTAAAAGATGCCAGTAGCTTGATAAAATCTTATAAAGATTCATGGCGATCACGGTCGGCACGGGAAGGTCAAGTCCGGACCTCGAAAACGTATCTGCAAACTTCGGAATAACAACGGTCAGAAGAACGAAAAATGCGATGGTGAGAGCTATGGTTACCATAATAGGATACTGCAGTGCAGCCTTGATATCCGATTTGATTTTTCCCTCGTGTTCAATGATATAAATAAGACGCTCAAGAGTATCGGGAACTGTTCCGCTCATCTCTCCTGCCTCGATCATGCTGCAATACAGAGGTGAGAATATGGCTCCATGGTTTCTCATTGCAACCGATAATGAAGACCCTTCCTTCACATTCTGCAATATTGATGAAATAGCCTGCTTTAAAGTGCGACTCTGCGTTTGAGCTTCCAGGATCTGAAACGTTCTTACCAGGGGAACTCCTGCCTTGAATAAGGATCGAAACTGCTTGGTAAAGATAATCAAATCCGCAAGCTTGACCTTGGGTTTAATCCTGAACAAGCTGCCTGATTCTGATCTTTTAGCTTTCTTTTCCGTCAATTTATAGGGGACATATCCTCTCTCCGCAACTGCATTAGCTGCTTCATCGGACGATTTAGCCTCAATATCGCCCTTTATAGCGCCCCCTCTTTCGTCTATGGCCTGATAAGAATAAATTGGCATAATTTCCTGCTCCCTGCTCCCCGGCCCCTGATCCCTGACTCCATAAGCGCTAACCTTGTTTTATCAAGTTTGTTAATAAAAAATTGAATATCGAATATCGAACAAGGAATTTCGAATTATGAAGTTTTTTGATTCTTACTCTTTGAAGGTTTAATGCTTGTAACAAATATTGATATTAGTTGATCGTTTTCATTAAGTAAAGGCTCAACTTTTGACTCCGGCTTTATTAAATTTGCTTTCATAGTCATTTTCAACCATACTTTTGTTTCACGCAATTCTTTTAAGCATATTTTCATTTTGTGAATAAAATCAGATCGGGATTCCGCTCCTTGCGCTTCTCCATAATTAGGCGCCGGAGCAGTTCCACTACGAATAATCTGGTTTGCTATGTGACTTCCAATTCTTGTTTTTGGTAATGACCCGGCTAATATGATTATTCTCACAGCAAAATCTATCAAACGATCCTCGATATCATATCTTTTTTCTTCCTTCGACATTCCTTATTCCTTATTCGATATTCATTATTCAAATTACTTTCAAATAGTTAATATAGATTAATTAAGTTAGCGCTTATGACCCCTGACTCCCGACCCCTTCCTTTACATAATTACCGCCGAGCTCGCTTCCTCGAGGGTCGTGATACCCTTCAGTGCCTTGGTGCCTGCATCATATTGTAAAGTTTTCAAGGTGCCGGCTTCTATGCATTTTTGTGTAATCTCGTGTGCCGGCCTTTTATTTGTAATCATATCACGAACAAGTTCATCGTTAATGAGCAACTCAAATATGCCTGTCCGCCCCTTGTATCCGGTATTAAAACACTGGTTGCATCCTCTGCCGCGCTGAAAATTCGCCGAATCCCAGCTTTGAATACCCAGCGAGATAAGTACTTTTTCCGGCGGATTATACGGTTCCCGGCAATAAGGACAGATGGTCCTGACCAGGCGCTGGGCAATACACATCAGAAGCGTCGAAGAAAGAAGAAAAGGCTCAATTCCCATATCAATAAAGCGGGTAATCGCTCCTACTGCATTATTGGTATGTAACGTGCTTAAGACACGGTGGCCGGTTTGGGCAGCCTGTACCGCAATCGCCGCTGTTTCAGCATCCCTGATCTCTCCAACCATGATTATATCAGGGTCCTGACGGAGTATTGCTCTGAGTCCGCTGGCGAATGTCATTCCCGCTTTACTGTTCAACTGAACCTGCCTGATATTTTGAATCCGGTACTCAACAGGATCTTCAAGAGTCATGATACTGTTGTCGGTACTGATGAGCTCGTTCAGTACGGCATAAATACTTGTGCTTTTCCCGCTCCCGGTTGGGCCTGTGCTCAGGATCATTCCGTAAGGTTTCTGGATAATTGACCTGATTTTTTCCGTATCCTCTCTGTTTAAACCGATACGATCCAGAGAATAGATGCCTGAACTGGCATCCAAAAGTCGCAGGACAAGATTTTCGCCATAAATGGTAGGTATGGAAGATGCGCGGACATTGATTTCTTTATTTTCCATCCGGAGAGTGAAACGCCCGTCCTGGGGTACTCTTGTTATAGTAATATCCACATTGGCCAGTATCTTTATCCTGGCGATAATCGGCAAAAACATTGACTTTGGGGGAGCTGCTACTTCATGGAGCTTGCCGTCTATGCGGAACCGCATCTGAATAGAATTCTGCTGGGGACTGATATGGATATCACTGGCCCCTTCGCGAATGGCCTGAAGAAAGATGGAATTGACGATTCTGATAACAGGCGCCTCTCCGGCCATATCCTGAAGGAAAGCCAACTGGATGTCCTGGGTGGCGAAGTCCTCCTCTTTTTCGGTAACAATCTTGGCTTCGGTTTCCAGATCTCCCAGGATGCCGCTAATGCCCGATTGAATACCATAGAGTCCGCTGATCAACTGATTAAATTCACGTTCGGTACAAATCACTGCTTCAACTTCACAATCGGCTATCGACTCAATAAAATCTATGGCAGCGATGTCCATGGGATCCGTCATTGCCACCGTTAAAAGACGGCCCTCTTTATATAAAGGCGCCAGCCGGTACTTCTGGGCATAATCAATGGTGATTAACTGCGCCAGTTTAATGTCAAAAGTATACATATCAGGGTGATATTTCCTGATCCTTAGCTGTCTGCCGAGAAAATCAACCATCTGGTCTTCGGTAATGATTCCACGCCGGATGAGAAGCTGCCCCAATTTCAGTTTGCTGATCCCCTGTTCAACAAGAGCTTTGCCAAGCTGCTCTTCTGTAATCAGCTTTTCCTCTAAAAGAATCTCCCCCAGCTTTTTTTTAAAAATAACGGTCACTCTGCTTTCAACCTCCCGTCTATGTTATTTGGTAACTACTCAGGTTGTCAGGTTCACGGTTCACGGTTAGATCGAATCCCTCGGCAATATTATGCATCGATGATCCGGCAGCATCTTGTATCTGTCTCTTCAGTCTGTAGTCCTTTGCGAATCCTGGCTTCTTTGTTAGACGGTACACTTTCTGAGTCAATTCACGTGCCAGTTGCCAAGCCTCAATATCTTTAAACCGTTCAATCTTCATTGCGCTCCAACTTTGAACCGTGAACCCTGGAACTTTGAACCTGAGTAGTTACGTTATTTGTAAAAAAAACCGTGTCATCATCCAATTTTTCCAGCACGCCTGCATTTGACGCAAGCGGCTGAGGCAGTTTTTTCGCTGTATTCCCGGCTGACTCCATATTGTTATAGCCGTCCTTCAAAAAAACGGCAAACATCAGGCCCTCTCTGCTGTTCCAGTATGGAAGAAAGCGCAGAGACGGCAATAATTCTTTATAGTTTCTGTATAATTCATAAACCTTTTCGATATTATCATCAGCCGCAACCCTTACCAGATATTTCCCAGCAGGCAAGGGATTGGATTTGACGGTAAGAGCGGGAAGATTGACGGCCTCTCCCGCATTTACCCTGTTAAGATTTTTAATATGCGGATTTGCGAGGACAACCGCCTTGAACTGCCCGTCATCGAATTCCCCGTAAAAATCCCGCAGCATCCACCAGACAGTTCTGCCGCCTTTTACTGTAAGCTTTCCCAGACTGTCAGGCATGATTGCTTCCGGCGCCGGCAGTTCATATGGGGTTTTTGCAACTGCTTCCGGCAAAGGCGTTTTTTCGCTCAGGGCAATCGTACTTGATGCATTTGGTTCAGCTTGAATGCCGGAAGAACTCTCCTTTTCCTTAACGATACCCGAAGCGGTATCCGGTATCTCTTTCACCGGTTTATTATCGGATATTCTGCCGAAGAATAAACCTGCTGCAACTATAACCACAAATAAAGCGGACAGGCTTGTCGCTAAAAGCAATCGAAAGCCTTTTCCCCGTTTTATGGAAACCCTTCCTGCGCAGGAACGAACCATAAACCAGCCGGCTTTTGAACGATTTTGAATGATCAAGGCAAGAATAACCTGATGACACAGTGTTACAATCTTTCGCGGATAACCTTTTGTGGCAAGATACAGGGCGCATAAACCCGGATATGTAAATAATGCAGGCGTTTCACCGGTATTGCCGGCTTTTTCAATACGGAATCTGACCATGCCCAGGGTTTCCCGGAAATTCAAAGGCTTCAGAAAGTAGTAAAGGTTAACCCTGTCCGCGAAGTTTTTATATCTTTTTAAAGTCTGCTCGAATTCTCTTTGCGCGAGTATCACAATCTGCAACAGTTTATATTCATTCGTTTCATAATTGAGAAACTCGCGAAGTATCTCAAGGCAGAAATCCGGAAGTTTTTGTCCTTCATCAATGGCGGGAACAACAATCTTTCCCTCATCAACACCCTTTTTCCAGAGGTATTTCTTTATATTTTCCTTGAACTGCCATTCACTTTCACCGTCACCGGTAAAGGATATGCCGAGAGTCAGCGCTACGGCAGATAAAAATTCGACGGGGTTTGTAAAGGCAGGATCCATGAGAAGATGTGTTTCTGTGTTTCCGCTGTCATATTCGGATCCGGCAAATTTAAGTATGAGCTGTCGGCACAGGGTGGTTTTCCCCGTTCCTACATCACCGATAACCACGTTCAATCCCCGGCGGAGGCGCACTGCAAGTTCCAACTTTTGCAGACACCCCAGATGCTTGCCGGATTGAAAGAAAAATTCCGGTTCCGGTGAGTTGGAAAAGGGTTCCTTCTTTAGATTTAATATCCTGAAATAATCCATATTTGCCGGTTTCGTAAAAAGTCAGTTTTTGCCACTAAGACACAAAGGCACGAAGAATGAAAAAAATATAATCTTTTGAGCCAATTGCAAAAGTCCTAAAAAGAGAAGAATTTGTCATTCCCACGAAAGTGGGAATCCAGTCTTTTCAATATGTTGCAAAAATTTCTGGATTCCCGTTTGCACGGGAATGACGACTTTTGCAATTGGCTCTAATGTTTTAAACTTCATATACTTTATGATTTTCGTGGTTTTATAAAAGTATTACGCTTTTGCTCTCACTTATCAGCTTGTTTTTCAGGCTTCGCCGGTAATACAGCGGGCGGCGCCTGTTTCGCATCCGCAATCTTTAACTGCTGCAGAATCTTTGGTGTGATGAAGATGAGCACCTCATGCATAACTTCGCTCTTCGCCTCGCCCTTGAAAAGCCAGCCCATGACCGGAATCTCCTTCAGCCAGGGGATGCCTGAGTCGCTGCCGGAGGTTCTTTGCTTCGTAAGGCCCGAAATTACAATGGTCTCACCGTCACTTACAATGAGAACTGTTTCCGTCTGCTTCTTTGTGATGTAGGGGTTACCATAACCGTCCTTCCTGTCTTCAATCTCATCCTTTTTTACTGTGATGGTCATCTTCAGGGTCTTGCCGTCGATCACGTGCGGCGTAATCTCCAGCTTTAAAGTGGCATCCTCGTATCTGGTCGATGGATTACCGTTCGAGTCTACTGTGGTAACCGGAACCTTCTCACCATTTTCCGTAAAAGCCTTCTGGTTATCGAGAGTTGTGATCGAAGGGCTGGAGAGGATGTTCAGCTTGCCGTCCTTCTGGAGGGCATTCAACTGCATCTCGAGGATATCTCCGCCAAGGGTCCCGAATATGAGGCCAAGCGAACCAAACCCTCCCGCATTTGCCGCAGATGTGCCGGAGACAGGAAAGTTGACGCCGAATCCCTGGCCGCTGACGCCCTTGGCGCCATAGGTCGGTGAATAAGTCCCGGATATGGCGCTCCCTGGCGGGGTGGCGGTGGCTGTGCCTCCCGAGCCGCCCGGCATTACCCAGAGGTCGTGTTTTCCGACGCGCCCCTGGTTCACCCCGCCCCACTGAATTCCCAGGTCCCTGGCAGTATCTTTCGTCGTCTCCACTATGTTGGCCCTGATCTGTATCTGGGGAGTCGGCTTGTCGATCGCTTCTATGATCGGTATCATTTTCACCAGGTCATCCCTGATTGCCGAAATGATCAGGGAATTGCTGTGTTCATCCACACGGACCGATCCGCGGGGTTTGTCTTCCTTGCTCCGGGTGAGAAAACTCTCAAGATTTTCCTTCATATCCTTGGGTTTCGCATAATCGATCGGAATGACAACGGTGAGGAGGGGTTCGATCCACCTGACTCCCAGCTCCTGGGTTTTTCGTTCCAGGTCCAACTTCGCATCCTGCGGGGTCATTACGCGTATGAGATCGCCTTCCCATATATAAGTAAGACCCTGTGTCCGCAGGATGCCGTTGAAAGCCTGGTTCCATGGTACGTCCCGAAAATCGATAGTCATTTCCCCTTTGATCTCGCTATTCATGAGGATGTTCATTTCCACGATTCGGGCAAGCGCCCGCAGAATGGTCCTTACGTCCGCCTGGCGCAACTTAAGGTTAATCGGCTGCGTCGGAAGTTCCCTGACGGGCGCTTCCACCAGTATCTTTCCGGCTTCCCCGGTTCCCCTGAGGAGCTGCTGTGTGATGACCGCGCTCCGATCACGGGGGGCGGGGGAATGGCCTGTGGCTGTTTCCCCCATCGTGGACCATTTGTCGAAGAGAGGATCCTTTTTGACAGTCACATCGCCGGCGCAACCTGTCATAATAACCCCTATAATAATGGCTGTGGCCAGGCAGCATTTTATTTTTAAATTATGTTTATCAGTCAAAATAACACCCCACTATCACTTGTTGAGGTTGGAAGCCGTTACGACGGCTTACTCCTGCAAAGGAACTTCAACTCTTGATCGAATCTTTTTATTTACAATCACAACCTTGTCCGGATAAATTTTTTCCAGGACGTACCCTTCGGTTTCCAGGTGATTACCGGATTCA
>CAYVMK010000055.1:0-9508 GCA_964452445.1 uncultured Desulfonema sp.
TCAACTGGCTTTTGAACCACCAAACATATCAAGAACTCGGTACTCTCAAGTAATTACTTAATATTAACTATTCAAACTATACCGTTCGTGCTGAACGTGCACAGCTCGCGGATGAGAGATTCCGCACCGTCGGGCTTCCCGGAGATGACACCGCACAGGTAATGAATAAGCTCAAGGTTCGTGTCAAGATATTATTTTTAAGAAAAATGTTCTTTTGATGTTCAATGCGACCCGTTATGACGTTTTTCCATGATCAAAACTCTCCGCAAAATTACAAAACCAGGCAGTCGGCAACCAGTTCCCAGAGGTATTTTACGGTAAGATTTTCCATGCCGTATTCTTTTTTGATGCTGTTCAGCTGTCCGTGGCAGCTATGGCAGGGGACAACTATCATTTCGGCGCCTGTCGCCCTTATCTGCTCCATTTTCTTTTTACCGTAAAGGATTCGTTCCGCGTTGTACCCGGTTGTAAGCGTACCGCCTCCGCCTCCGCAGCACAACTGGTTCTCTTTTGCCGGGTAAAGATCGACCCAGTTCTCAATACACTGGTCAAGTATCCACCTCGGTTCGTCAAAAAATCCGTGACCGAATATCTTTTCGGCTTTCCTGCCGTAATTGCAGGGATCATGATATGTGGCAGGAACCTTGAATCGTGACTTATCGAGCTTGATTCTTCCTTCCTTTATGTATTTAATAAGAATATCAAACACGGTATACGTTCCGATCTTTTCAAGCTCTTTGGGGTAACATTTTTGAAGACCAGACCTGGTCGCAAGATATGCATGCCCTCACTCAGGCCAGAGCAGATTCTTTATTTCAAGCCGCTTCATCTGCTCCACGATTCTTCCGGCCATTACTTTAACGGCTTCATCATCTCCGGTAAAAAGCCCCCAGCTTGTTCCCTCCCAGTTCTCCGAGGTTATTGTCCAGTCTTCTTTTGCAGCATGAAATATTTTCCACCAGTGCTTGAGATCTTCAGTATGGGTATTAACTAGTTTGTTATGAATTGTTGATAAAAGGTTGGCGCCTTTTTTGTCTTTCGGCGCTTTAAAGTCTTCAAACCCCGGTTCTTCGGCTATCTCACCCGCAACATCCTCAACGATATATATAAAGTCCTCTTTAGGTAGAGCAAGGTTATTTCCGGTTTTAAGAGCCGCTTCAAGACCTTTCTGGAGGATTCCCGGCACTTTCGCCTTTTCACGCAGACCCCTTATGTGTCTTATGAGATCGGGAATCCGGATTTCCATAGGGCAGACATGTTCGCATTTGCCGCACATGGTGCATATCCACGGCCATTTTGCATTCACAACATCATCTTCAAGGCCAAGTCCCACCATTCTGACCAGCATTCCCGGATCAAATCCGTCTATGCCCGAAGCAGGGCAGGAGCTTGAGCAGAGGCCGCATGTTATACAGAAATCTTGCGAAAAAGGTAATGCCTTGAATCTGCCGTGATTCAATTCCTCAATACCGATTACCTTTTCCGTCTGATTCATTTTTGCTCCTTCTGTTTTTTTAAATCACCTGACCCAAGAGCTTTTAAAGTATTCTCAAAATTACAGACTATCTGCGCAAATTCATACCCCATGTTTGAGGCAAGAGTCTTAATCTCGAGTCGCTCTTTCTCAAAATTCATTTGCAAAAAAGCTTCCCTCAAATGTTCGACTCTCCGCCGGGCAAAAATATTTCCGTATTCCGAGTGGCTGTTCCCGGGGTGGCATGTAAGCACAAGCACACCATCGGCTTTATTCTTAAAGGCCGACAGTATGTATTCCACCGAAACATATCCCGAGCAGGGAACTTCCACCACCTTCAAATTTTCAGGCAGGCTGTATTCCATGCAGATGGCAAGTTCTTTTGCGCGGACTGCCGAACGGCTGCAGCAGAAAGCGGTTATCTCAGGAGATGATTTAGCGATATCCGCATGCCGCCTGATTTCATCCGGTACATT
Source organism: uncultured Desulfonema sp. (assembly GCA_964452445.1). Taxonomy (GTDB): domain Bacteria; phylum Desulfobacterota; class Desulfobacteria; order Desulfobacterales; family RPRI01; genus RPRI01. The sequence goes on from CAYVMK010000055.1 coordinate 1,951, forward strand.
TCTCTTATCCGGAAAATTCAATGAAATGGCGCCTCTCGGGCATTCCGCGAAACAGATCCCGCAACCTTCGCATGCGCCGGGCATGACGGAAGGCCTGACATCAATTTTAACAGCCCGGTAAGGGCAGCACCGGTAGCATGTAAGGCATCTGACGCATGAACCGCTTCTGATCTCGGCCTGTATTCCCGCCTTTTTATTATCGTCCTGTATGCCGGAAGTCAGAATCGCAGCATTAGCCGAATCGGTTATGTTGTCCGCGGCATTCAGAACGCTTCTCGACGGTCCCGCAACAAAGATGCCTTTTCTGTTTGTATATATGCCTGTCCGGTGCAGGTTTCCGGATTGAAGAAATCCGTCTGCCCCCGCATGAAGACCGAAAACTGCTGCAAGCTCTTTCAGATAACCGGACGGAGATATGGTTTCATCAACAACGGTAAGCGCCGGTGTAATTCTGAAATTAAGCCTGGTTATCTCGTCAAGCAGTTCAATTGCGACTTTTCCTTCATTATTCTGCAGAATCCGGGGAGAGGTATTTGTGAATTTAAAATATATCGTTCCGGCTGTTTTTGTTTCCCTGTATAATTTTTCAAGTCCGTTTCCCGCAACTTTCAGATTGCCTGTCAATATGTAAGTTTGCAGATTAAAGTCTGTCTGGAGCTTCAGTGAAGCAAGCATGATTTCTTCTGCAGTTACCGGATTGCTTTCATATCCAAGACCGGTAAGAAATACAATTTTGCCGCCTTGCGGTAGCTTTGTAACGGTATCCTTTGCAGGAATTACGGAACCGGCAAGAAAGGAGAGGGGTAAAATATCCGGGGCGGGTATTAAACCATAAGCGGAAAAGTTGGGCTTTCTCTCACATTCTTCGGCTATCACAACACCGGATATTTTTTCTGAAACGATTTTCCCGCCACTTCCCATGAGAATCGTAAAATCACCGGCACAACCCCGGCAGGAAAGAATTTTTGTATCCGTCAGTATGAGCGTCGGATCAATTCCTGCGGCCCTGAATTCCTCGATTGCAGATGAATCTTCACTTCTGTTTAATGCGATGATGATTTCGTTTCCGCTTTCAAGAAGCTCTTTGGCAATATATACAGCGCACGGGCTGCTTCCAATTATAAGGGTTTTCATCTCCAAATCAGTCACCATTATCCTCCTGAACCCTTGGCCCCTTGATCCCTGGTTTTGATATATTTTGCGACATCCCATGCTGTTTTTACCGCATGGGTGATGCTTTCTGCTATGGATAAAGGGCCTCCCGCCGTACCCGCGACAAAAACTCCGCCGGACCCTGCAATGTCATCATTTTCGCATGCTTTAACAAAGCCTGTATCACAAGGGATTACGCCGAGCATTTTTGCGAGCTCTTTTGTTCCGCTTCCCGGAATCATGGCTACAGAGAGAACAACCATGTCGTAAACATCTTCCACGTTCGTTTTTGACAGGTTGTCAAAGCAGGTGATTTTGAGCCGGTCGTCTTCCGTTTTATAGATATCTCCGGGAATAGACCTTATCATCCGGAAGTCTTCTTTTGCCTTTTGGTAAAGTTCTTCAAAATCTTTTCCGGAGCCCTGGATGTCTATATAAAAGAATGTTACGGATGTTTCGGGCTTTTTTGATTTTATGACACGCGCCATGCGAAGAGATGATGCACAGCATATTTTAGAGCACCAGAGATGATTAAGTCCGGAATCCCTGCTTCCCACGCACTGTATAAAAGCGATTTTACCGGGCGCATGCCGTCAGAGGGTTTTATGGCAATGCCGTTGATTTTTATATTTCTTTCAAGGTCGAGATTCGTTAATACATTTTTAAAAACCCTGTAGCCGTATGGTTTTTTCACAGGATCGAACGGCTCAAATCCGGTTGCCATAATAACAGCGTCAGCAGAGGAGGAATAGCCTGTATATTTTGATTGATCTATACGATTTTGATTTAATTGAATATTGTAATTAAAGCGACCGTTTTTTGATATCCTCTCTAAATTTGCGTCGGTGTGAATTATGATATTTCCATTATGAATTACATTATTGAGTTTCTCTTCGGCCATGCATGCGCCGCATTTTGCGCAGCTTTCGGCAGCCTTGCAGGTAAACTGGATAGCGTGACCTCCAAGGAAAGGCTCTTTTTCTACAAGCTCGACTTTGATACCGAGTTTCGCAAGTTCATGGGCCGCAGCGAGCCCTGCGATTCCGCCGCCGATAACAAGGACTGCCGGAGGTTTCATTTCGGATTATATCTCCAGGTAACGGATTATTATTAACAAGGCTAAAAGGAAGAAGATACCTATAAATTACTTGTAATCTTGTCGACTTCTTCTTTCAGATACTGCGCCAGTTCTTCAACCTCTTTTCTCTTTTTCCTTCCGATGCCTTTTGAAAGCTCTGCAAGTTTTTCATTATCAATGTCGGTTATCTTATTGATGAGAAAAATTTCGGTTTCCGCATCGTCAAGCAGCATTCCGCAGCCTCCGACAACCCCGAGAAACTCACCTGCCGCGAATACCGGATAAACAACCTTGAACAGTCCGGCATCACACTCTTCGATAACGGCTTTCCCGGTCTGTTTGGCCTGTGCGGCAATGTTCATATGAGCAACAGCGCATATGAAGCTTTGTCCCTTGACGTTTGCTTTTATAGCCGGACAGAGATTGTTGGCCCATTTCTTAAAATCGCTTATACGTATTCCGTTGACATCAAAAACAGAGGCATTCAGACCTGATCTTCTGTTTATTTCCTTTTCCAGCTCAATCCACTTTTCAAGTGGCAAGACATCTGTAAGCTTCATCTTCCTGTTCCTTTTAAATTTGCGTTTTTCAGCCATTCTTCAAGGCGCTTGAGTCCTTCTTCAGTTGAGACTATCGGAGCATATCCGAGATCTCTTTTTGCAGCGGTTATATCGAACCAGTGGGAAGTCGCAAGCTCTTTTGCAACAAAATTTGTCATGGGCGGCTCGCTTTTGATATTAAGCATACCGTATATAAATTCAAAAAAAGCTCCCGCAAGCGCGGCAACCCCCGGATCTATGGCGCGGGTGACCGGAGGAAGCCCTCCTGCCTTTAAAATATTGTTTGCCATCTCCCACAAGGGCACAGGCTTCCCCTGGCTGATAAAGTATATTTTTCCCGAAAGGGCGTTGTTTTTTTCAAGAGAATCGGCTGCAAGGATATGCGCGTATGCCGCGTTGTCTATATAGATTGTATCAACCATGTTTTTCCCGTTTCCGACTATGCGAAGCCGTTTCGCCCTTTCTATTATTCTCGGGACGAGATGGTTGTCGCGCGGGCCCCATATGAGATGCGGCCGCAATATGATTGTTTTAAGGCCGGACATGGAAGCTTTTAAAACATGCTGTTCCGCTATTGCTTTTGTCTGCGGATAATGGGCGTGGAAAACCTTTGGATACGAAACCGATTCATCGGCGCCCTCCATGTCATTTCCATCGAAAACAACGCTCGGTGAACTTGTGTGGACCAGATAAGAAACATCGTGTCTCCGGCATCCTTCAATGACATTTATTGTTCCTTCCACATTGGTTCTGTAATATTCTTTATAATCGCCCCACACCCCGGGTTTTGCCGCGGTATGGAAAACGATCTCTTTTCCTTTGCAGGCATTTTCAACGGCCTTTTTATCGCTTATGTCGCCCAGGATCTGCTCCGCATTAAACGGTTCAAGTTCAGGATAAAATCTTCTTGAAAAACTCGTTACGTGGTCGCCTCTTTCTGAAAGAAGCTTTGAAATCGCATATCCGAGGAATCCGCCGCCCCCTGTAACAAGAACTTTTAGTGGAGATTTAAGAGACATGAATTACTTTCCGTCACATTTTTTAATCTGTTTTTCAGCCCACGTAGTGAGCTTTCCCCGTAAGATCTTGGAATTGTGCCTGATGTCAACCGGGAATGATTTGTGAAAAAGGATAGTTTTTATATCTTTTGTCAGTTCATGTTCCCAGGCAATTGCAAGAAGTTCCTTTTCAAGTTTTCCCTTATCGGTATTTACTTCGTGTTCGGGCTCAATGCAGATGACCGGTATCTGATCAGGTTTTTTCCCGATTCCCACAAGGGCGCTTCTGAAGACTTCCGGATGATTGTTGAATATGGCCTCGCATGGAATCGTAAAAAGAGTCCCGTTCGGCGTTATTACACGGTGGCTTTTCCGTCCAAGAAACCAGATCCTTCCTTTTCCGTCTTTTCTGCCGAGATCCCCCATCCTGTGCCGGAACCCGGTTCCGTCTTTTATTTTTGAAAGCGCATCGGCTACGGGATTTTCGAAATATTGCCTTGTGACAAGATCGCCCTTGACCGTTATTTCACCGGCCTCTCCGTCTGGTGCAATAATATCATCCGACCATTCATTTATCGGGTCATCTGTAATCTTTATTATCTGCGCTGATATTCCGTTTAAAGGAGTTCCCACGCAGATTCCATATCCCTGCTCGCTCAACCCTCCTGTTTCGGAGAGGATCTCTCTGCTTCCGATTGATATGACCGGAACAGCCTCGGTGGCGCCGTAAGGGGTATGTATTTCGGCGCTTTCTGTAAGCATGGCTGAAAAGCATTTTATATTTGAAAGCGAAACCGGGGCGCCTGCAGATACAACTCTTTTTAATGAAGGGAGTACTATCCCTCTGCTATTGCCGTATCTTCCGACACGGTTTAAGAGGGCAGGGGAGGCGAACATGTTTGTCACGCCCTGATTGATGACCGCTTCGATTATTTTTTCCGGATTAACAATGGCCGGTTTTGTGGGATCCATATCAGGAATAACCGCCGTCATCCCTATGGCAGGATCGAAAAGGGCAAAGAGGGGAAATGTCGGGAGATCAATTTCATCGGATGTTATGCGGAAATGCTCTTTGATGCGGCCTGCCTGGGCATCGAAATTGCCGTGGGTGTAAACCGCGCCTTTAGCAGGCCCGGTGCTGCCGGTAGTAAAGAGTATGGCTGCCGTATCGTTTCTTTTTGTCATTGCCTGATGATATGATCCCTTCGCTTCCGTTCTTATCTTATCAAGGGCATATCCCCCCCAGAACAAACGCCGTCCCACTGTTATCCATACTTTGACTGTTTTGAAAAAACCGGGGGATAATGTTCTAAGAACATGGGCAAGAGGTATTCCGATAAAGGCTTCGGGCCTGGTTGATTTAAGGCAGGAAAGCATTCTCTTCATACCCATGCCGGGATCAACTACTACTGGGACTGCGCCGGTTTTAAAGAGGGCGAAAGCAAGGGCAAAGAAATCAGGTCCGGGTTTTACCATCAGGACGGTCCTTGTCCCCTGATTTATACCCGCTTTATTAAGACCGTGAGCTATCAGGTCAGATTCCCGGTCAAGCTGAAGAAAAGTAAGATGGGCATAGGCGATACGGCCGTTTTTATCCCGTGAAACAGGATAGACAACAGCTCTCTTATATGGCTGAATTTCCGCCATTCTTTGGAGATGAGAAGATATATTTACAAAATCATCATCTGGCTTTTGCATAGCGCCTTTTACTGGATTAAAGCATATGTCTTTTTAAAAAGCCCTTAATAATAAAAGATATCTTTTCGGGTTCATCTTCCAGCACGTAATGTCCTGCATTATCAAAAAGATGAATTTCGGCCATTGGAAAGCGTTTCTGCCATTCGGCAAGATAATTTTCCGTGAATACGAAATCATGCTTACCCCAGCAGATGAGCAAAGGAATATCCGCAAGCCTGTGCAGGTTATCATCAACATACTTTACGGTATCATAGCTCGGATCATTCTTTACAAGAGGAATATCCTGAACAAATCTTAAGGTTGCAATCCTGTTCCTCCATGAATTGTAGGGGGCAATCAGCCCTTTTTTAACATCTTTTGAAAGGCCTTTGTATGATGCCATGTAAAGAGAGCCCTTTGCGAACAGGTTGAACCCGAGAACGGCGATCTTTGAAAACAGCCCGGTATTGCGTATTATTCTCAATCTCAATGGTATCTTCATGTTCCCGCCGGGCGGAAAGAATGCCGCACTATTCATTATAACAACAGAGCTTATTCTTTCAGGATTTTTCACCGCATATGCCATGCCTATCATCCCGCCCCAGTCATGTAGAATCAGAGAAATTCTGCCGGTTAATTTAAGCCTGCTGAGAAATAAATCCATATCTTCGACACGGCTTTTTAATCTGTAATCGTAATCGGATGAATCAGGTTTTCCGGAAAGGCCGCAGCCTATATGATCGGGAGCTATTGCACGGAATTCCGGCGAAAGATACTTTATGAGGGAGCGAAAATAGAAAGACCATGTGGGATTCCCGTGAATCATCAGAACAGGATTTCCCGACCCCTCGTCTATATAATGATATTTTATCCCTCTTATCTCCGTATAATTGGACTTAAACGGGTAAAGATATTTTATGTCTGAAATATCTATATTATTTTCTGTTACCATTTTATGCCGAGCATCAGACAGTTAAGCCCGCTTCCTATTCCAAAAAACCCGACCAGGTCATTTATTTCAAAAAATCCGCGTTCGGAGGCTATGGCGGCTGTAATCGGAAGGGATACGGTGCCGATATTGCCGAGATACTGATACGTGGTAAAATCCTTTTCTTTTGGAATACCGAGCGATTCGAGAATAGTTTTCTGATGAGCAGAACCTACCTGATGGCATATTATCTTATCTGGTTTGCCTTCGGACAATGAGAGCTCTTTTTTGAATTCTTTGAATGTTTCCATTCCGAGCACAACCCCGTTTTTCAGCACTCCGACCGAATCAGTCTCCATTATATGAAGTCCACTTGCCGGTATTCCGGTATCGGGTCCCCACCTGCAAAGCTTATGGTGTTCCGTTGCGCCTCTTGCTACTCCTCCCAGCAGTCTGTGTTCCGAACCGGAAACAGATTTGCCGGCAAGCAGAACAGCTGCCGCTCCTGAGCCTCCCGTAAGGGTCGCAATGGTTTTCCTGAATATATCCATGCTTTTCGATTTGAGTAGGCGCTCTATGGTTGAGTCAACTATCTGGCGGGCCGATTCGCATGATACGACAAGGCCGGCTTTTATCTGGCCAAGCTCTATGGCGTTTGCGGTTTCAATAATGCCGTTTAAGATGCCGAGACATGCGTTTGAGATGTCAAATATGTGAGTTTCGGGCGAAAGGCCGAGGCCGTTTCCAACCGCACAGGCTGTTGCAGGCTCAAGATTGTCCCTGCATACTCCGCCGTAAATGAGCATTCCGATATCGTCAACGGGAATATTTGAGTCGTAGATAGCTTTTTTGCCGGCCGATATCGCGCCCTCGCTCATCTTGAATCCCTCATCCCAGAAACGCCGTTCGCGTATGCCGGTTATCGTTTCAAGCTGGCCTTTCTGAAAATGGAGGGCGGCATAAAGAGGTTCAAGGCGCTTTTCAAGATCGTCCGATGTAATGACATTTGGAGCGAGTTCGTAGCCGAACGACTCGATGTGAACTTTTGAATAGAGCATTTAATTTTAACTCCGAATTATTATTTGTTTGTAAAAAGTCAAAATATGCTCACTCAATGAGCTTTTTGGGGATTTTTAAATCACTTCGCTAAATCACAAGAAGGTTG
>CAYVMK010000056.1:0-9387 GCA_964452445.1 uncultured Desulfonema sp.
ATATCTTTTTTTCCTACCGGGGAGAAAAGACAACGGGAAGATTTGCAGCGGTTATCGGGATGAGAGGTCAGGGGCATAAGCGCTAACTTAATTAATCTATATTAACTATTTGAAAGTAATTTGAATAATAAATATCGAATATCGAATAAGGAATAAGGAATATCGAAGGAAGAAAAAAGATATGATATCGAGGATCGTTTAATAGATTTTGCTGTGAGAATAATCATATTAGCCGGATCATTTTTAATAAAGCCGGAGTCAAAAGTTGAGCCTTTACTTAATGAAAACGATCAACTAATATCAATATTTGTTACAAGCATTAAACCTTCAAAGAGTAAGAATCAAAAAACTTCATAATTCGAAATTCCTTGTTCGATATTCGATATTCGATGTCCGAAATTCGAAGTCCTTCAGACTATCGCACAAACAGGAACCAAAGTAATACGAAGAACAAAGAGACGGGAATATGATAACGGGAAAAGTCCGGATTCTTTGGAACAGGCGCGTGGGTTCCTCATATTATAAAATCGGCTTGAAATGCGGCAGCAAATTGATTGCTGCAAGACCTGGTCAGTTCGTCATGCTGCGCATTGACGGCAGGACTTCGCCTCTGCTCCGGCGTCCATTTTCGATTCACAGGATAATCGAGGGAGAAAAAGGGATAGAAATCCTTTACAGAGTTGTGGGAGAGTTTACGGGCAGGCTTTCGGAAGTCAAAGACGGCGAATGGGTCGATATAATAGGCCCTCTCGGGAAAGGATTTTCTTTGCCTGAAAATATCGGCAGAATATTTATTGTGGCGGGCGGCATCGGAGTTGCCCCCATGCTGTTTCTCTCTACACATATTCTTGAGAAAAAAATGGCAGGTTCTTCCAATATACAAGTCTTTCTCGGGGCAAGATCGAAAGAGGATCTTTTATGCAGGGACGATTTTTTAAATCTTGGCCTTGATGTGATGATTACAACTGATGACGGAAGCGAAGGGAAAACCTGTCTTATAACAACCCCGGTTGAAACTGCTTTAAAGGAAAAGCGGCCCGAAGTAATTTATGCGTGCGGGCCTTCAGGTATGTTAAAATGTCTTGCAGGAATAGCGGAAATATATAAAGTTCCTTGTCAGATATCCACGGAGAGTGTCATGGCATGCGGCATCGGCGCCTGTCTTGGCTGTGCAATTGAAGGGAAGGATGAGAGCAGGTACCTGCATGTATGCATGGACGGACCTGTATTTGACAGCCGCAATATAAGGTTCTGAAAAGTGAATAGTGAAAAGAAAGCGGTAAAGGGGCAGAGGCACAAAGGCACAAAGGGAACCACGAATCACGAATAATGAATTTTGAATTTCAAATTTGAAATATCGAAATACAAACCGTAAACTCCGTCTATGGCGGACCTGCGGCAAACATGAAACCGAGCATAAAAAAAAATGGAAAACGATAAAAAAGTATATTTGACTAAAAAAGTCCGGGCTTCAGGCTGAGCGGCCAAGATAGGTCCAGGGGTCCTGGAAGAGGTAATAAAGAGCCTGCCTGTAAAAGCCCATCCGAATCTTCTTGTAGGCATGGAGACTTCGGATGATGCCGGTGTTTTCAGGCTTGATTCCGAAACTGCGCTTGTGCAGACGCTTGATTTTATCACGCCCATCATTGATTCTCCGTATGAATTCGGCCGTATAGCGGCCGCAAATTCTCTGAGTGATGTATATGCGATGGGGGGAAGGCCGATAACGGCCATGAATATCGTATGCTTTCCTGTCGGGGAGTTTTCCGAAGAGATCCTGAAAGAGGCCCTTGCCGGAGGGCTTGAAAAGATATATGAAGCCGGCGCCGTGCTTGTGGGCGGCCACAGCGTTGATGACAGGGAATTTAAATACGGGCTTTCTGTTACGGGCATAGTTCATCCGGACAGGATACTGACAAACAGAAATGCAAAGGCGGGAGACAGGCTGATTTTGACCAAGCCTGTCGGCACCGGAATAATAGCAACCGCCGTTAAAGGAAAGGTTGCCGATGAAGAGGCGATAAGGGCGCTTATTGAAGTTACAACAACCCTTAACGGGAAGGCTGCTGAAATAATGCTGAGGTTCCGGCCAAATGCCTGTACGGATGTGACAGGGTTCGGTCTTGCCGGACATGTGCTTGAAATGGCCAAAGGAAGCGGCAAGAAGATCCTTATTCATACCGGTTCGGTTCACTTTGTTAAAAGGGCGGAAGAATATGCCCTTATGGGACTGGTTCCTGCCGGAAGCTATAATACAAAAAATTATTGCAGCAAAAATATAAGTATCGATTCATCGGTAAAACAGGTTGTTATTGATATGGTTTTCGATCCCCAGACATCAGGCGGGCTGGTAATATCCCTTCCTGAAAAAAGAGCAAAAGAATGCCTGGATGCTTTGCGGAATGAAGGCGTTTTTGCTTCAATAATCGGTGAAGTTTCGGAAGATGACCAGGTAGGGCATGTAAAAATCCTGCCATAGTGAACAGAGGATAGTGAATAGTGAACAAGGAAGCGGCAAAGGATCTGAGGCAAGAGTTACAAGATCTTAAACACAACCTTATTTAGCTGAAATTACAGGTTATTTATCATATATAAAACCGATATAATTTTGCATTGACTTGAATAAAATCATGTGTTAGAGGGCAGAAGCTTTACCGTTACCTGGGTTGTACAGGCCATGTAATTATATTAGAGAGAGCTCTTTTTGAAAAGAGAAACAAGACGATATATAAGGGAGCTCGCATATTACAGCAGTCTTGGCTTGCAGATAGCACTTTCGATATTTATCGGACTTGCAATTGGTGTGTATCTTGACAGGCGATTTGAACTTTATCCCTGGCTTACACTTGTTTTTCTTGGGCTTGGTATTGCAGCAGGATTCAGAAATATCTGGCTTGCGATAAGAAAGAGCGAGAAATCTCCGCAGGAAAGAGATGTAAAGTGAAAATACAGCAGCGCATCCTGAAATTTGTCACCCTGACAAACTGGGTACTCTTTTGTGTTGCGAGTATCGCAGGGCTTATTATTGCTTCTCCAAAGTTTGCAATGGGAATAGTATTCGGAGGACTTATAGTTACGATAAATTTTCATCTGCTTTACATAACTCTTAAAAAAGCGCTTACACCTCCACATCTTGCTTCCCACAATGTTGTTCTGGCCAAGTATTATGCCCGTTTCATGGTCAGCGGGTTTATTATATTTATATTGATATCGGGGAATTATGTTCACCCCATCGGTCTTTTTGTCGGGCTCTCCGTCGTGGTTGCAAGCATAATAATAGCAACCATGCTGGAACTTACAAAACTTATTTTCAAGGAGGCAATATAAGGTGGCACATCCCTATCTGTTTTTTGTAAAGCTGTTTGAGGCTATCGGCCTGGAGCATTTTGCTCACTCCTATCCGCATGTTATTTATTCATGGGTGGTAATGATTATTCTTATTACTCTTGGAGCGATAGCGGCAAAGAGCGTCAGCCTGATTCCCGGAAAAGCGCAGAATGTATTTGAAGCCCTTATTTCAGGAATCGAAAATTTTATGATTGATGTTACAGGCGAAGAGGGGCGCTGGCTTTTCCCGCTGGTCGCAACCATATTTATTTATATTTTCAGTTGCAATCTTATAGGTCTTGTCCCGGGCTTTTTTCCCCCAACCGCCAGCCTTAACACAACCGCTTCCTGCGCGCTTACGGTAGTCATTTTTACCCATATTATTGGCATTAAATATCATGGAATAAAATATATCAAGCACTTCTGTGGGCCTGTATGGTGGATGATTCCGATCGTTCTCCCTATTGAAATCATCGGACATCTTGCCAGAATCCTGTCTCTCTCGTTCCGTCTTTTTGGAAACATGATGGGGCATGAACTTGTGCTTGCCATACTTTTCGGGCTTGCGGGGCTTTTCTTTGCACCCCTGCCTATAATGGCTCTCGGGATATTTGTCGCCCTTGTTCAGGCATTTGTTTTCTTTTTGCTTTCAATGATGTATTTTACCGGCGCAATGGAACACGCTCACTAATTACGCCGGAAAAAAAATAAATTTTTATGGGATAATGGAAGAAGCAAAGAAAAAAATCTAAAAAGGAGGTAGTTAAAGTATGGAAGCTCAAGCATTACAATTCTTCATCGCATGCGTTACAGCCGCCGGTTTCGGGATTGCAGTTGCAGCCTCATTTTGCGGCATTGCCCAGGGTCTTGGCCTTAAGGCCGCAGTTGAGGGTATTGCAAGAAATCCGGAATCATCAGGAAAAGTTACAGTTACAATGCTGATCGGTCTCGCCATGATCGAGTCTCTTTGTATTTACGCGCTCGTAATTGCCCTGATCCTTATTTATGCACATCCTCAGGCAGCTGCTATTGCAGGGCTTTTCGCCCATTAAGCCGTTGGAATGCAACTGCTCAGGCGTTTAGTAAGTAAGAGATTATTTCCTGCGTTTTTCTACCCCTCAAGGGGGTACTGAAAAGAGTGGCAGGAAATAATCTTGTAAACTTACTAAACAACCTGAGCAGTTACGATTTATGTTTTCATAAAACAGGGCTGTGCCTTCGGGCATGGCCCTGTTTTATTTTATATTTCTCTGTGCCTTGAAGCGCCCCGCTGCAGGATCTTTTTTAAAAACTGCCCGGTATATGACGCTCTGTTGTCCGATAATTCTTCAGGCGTGCCGCATCCTACTATGTAGCCTCCCTCATCCCCCCCCTCGGGCCCAAGGTCAATGATATGATCTGCCGTCTTGATTACGTCCATGTTATGCTCGATCACTATGACGCTGTTCCCGGAATCGACAAGCCGGTTTAATACATGGAGAAGTTTCTGTATGTCGTCTATATGAAGGCCCGTTGTAGGCTCATCAAGGATATAGACGGTTCTGCCCGTTCCCTTTTTGCTGAGCTCCCGCGAAAGCTTTACTCTCTGGGCCTCGCCTCCCGAAAGGGTTGTTGCAGGCTGGCCTATCCTGATGTAGCCGAGGCCGACATCCGATAAAGTCATAAGCTTTGTTTTTATATTATTTATCCTGTCGAAGAAAAGAACGGCCTGATCAACCGTCATGTCAAGGACATCCGCTATATTTTCCCCTTTGTATCTGACTTCAAGGGTTTCGCGGTTATACCTTTTTCCACGGCAGATATCGCAGGATACGTAAACATCGGGCAGAAAATGCATCTCTATTTTTATGATGCCGTCTCCGCCGCATGCCTCGCATCTTCCTCCCTTGACATTAAAACTGAATCTGCCGGGTTTGTAGCCTCTCATTCTGGCTTCGGGCGTTCTTGCGAAAAGCTCTCTTATATATGTGAAGAGACCGGTATAGGTCCCGGGGTTGGATCGGGGTGTTCTTCCAATCGGGGATTGATCAATGTTTACGACCTTATCGATATGCTCAAGCCCAAGCGCCGACTTATGGGCGCCGGCCGGTATCCTTGCATTGTAAACTGTGCGGGAGAGTACGCTGTAGAGGGTTTCAAGAACAAGAGTCGATTTGCCGGAACCTGATACGCCCGTAATGCATACAAATTTGCCGAGGGGAAATTCGGCGTCAATGTTCTTGAGGTTGTTTTCCGAAGCCCCTTTTATGACGATTTTTCTTCCGTTTCCCGTGCGGCGTTCGGCCGGCACCTGAATCTGTTTCCGGCCGGAAAGATACTGTCCTGTCAATGAATTCTCATCAGCCACAAGAGCGGCCGGCGGGCCTGAAAATACTACTTTTCCTCCGTTGACCCCGGCCCCCGGGCCCATGTCAATAACATAATCAGATGACAGGATTGTCTCTTCATCATGTTCAACAACAAGAACAGTATTCCCCAGATCCCTCATTTTTGCCAGAGTTGCAAGAAGCCGCAGGTTGTCTCTCTGGTGCAATCCTATGCTTGGCTCATCCAGCACATAAAGGACGCCGGTCAGTTTGGACCCGATCTGGGTGGCAAGCCTTATTCTCTGGCTTTCTCCGCCGGAAAGGGTATAAGCCGATCTGTCGAGCGTAAGATATGAAAGGCCGACATTTTCAAGGAAGGCAAGCCTTTCTGTAATCTCTTTTATGATTCTTTTTGCGATAACCTCTTTTTTCCCTTCAAGCTTAAGCTCTTTAAAAAAAGCCGCAGCTTTTGATACCGAAAGCGCTGTTGTTTCAAATATTGCGGCGTCCCCCACTCTTACAGAACTGCCTGCCTTGTTTAATCTTGTTCCCCGGCACTCGGGACACGGGCTGAAAGTCATATACTGCCTGATTTCCTCCCTTGTCTGGTTTGAATCGGTTTCCATATAGCGCCGCTGAAGCTTCGGGATTATGCCTTCGAAAGGTTTTCTGTAAGTGAAACGCCGGTTATTCTGTTCAAAGAAGAATGTTATCTGTTCGTCGCCTGATCCGTAAAGCAGCACATATCTGAAATTATCCGGCAGCTCTTTGAACGGTGTGTATATATTGAAGTCATAGTGCCTTGCCAGCGCTTCCAGAAATTCATTGAAATGAACCGAATTCCTGTTTGCCCAGGGAGCAACCGCGCCCTGGCGCAAGGAGAGCTCCCTGTTCGGAATGATAAGATCAGGGTCGAATTCCGTAGTTGTTCCGAGTCCGTCGCATTTGGCGCATGCCCCCTGGGGGGAGTTGAATGAAAAACTTGCGGGGGTGAATTCGGGATAGCTGATTCCGCATGTGACACATGCCGATTTTTCACTGAACAGGATCGATTCTCCTCCCTGGACATCAACCGTAACAAGCCCGTCCGACTGTGACATGGCCAGTTCGAGGGAATCTGCGAGTCTGTTTCTTATGTTTTCCTTTATGACCAGGCGGTCAACCACGACTTCTATTGTGTGTTTTATGTTCTTATCCGGCTTCTCCGTTTCCTCAATCTCGGAGATTTTACCGTCTATCCTGACTCTTGAAAACCCGTCTTTTTTCAGCTGCTTTAAAAGCTTTTCAAAGGACCCTTTCTGGCCGGAAACAAGAGGGGATAAAATAACGATTTTTGTTCCTTCGGGAAAAGAGATGATCTTGTCTGCGATCTGATCGAGAGACTGGGCGGTTATCGGTTTTCCGCATATATGACAATGAGACGTTCCGGCCCTGGCATAAAGAAGCCGCAAATAGTCATATATTTCGGTGACAGTTCCGACAGTTGACCTCGGGTTGTGGCTCGCAGTTTTCTGTTCGATTGCAATTGCGGGAGACAGCCCTTCTATCATATCCACATCGGGCTTTTCCATGCGCTCCAGAAACTGGCGGGCATAGGTGGAAAGTGATTCAACATACCTGCGCTGACCTTCCGCATAAAGAGTGTCGAAAGCAAGAGTTGATTTGCCGGACCCCGAAAGGCCTGTGATTACGACGAGCCTGTTCCTCGGCAATTCGACGTCTATATTTTTAAGGTTGTGCTGTCTGGCGCCCCTGATAATTATCCTGTCGGAACTCATTTTAAAATCCTTTTTTTTCTGTAACCACTCAGCCACCGATCTACGCTGATCATCACTGATATTTTTTCTTTTTTTGTAACTACTCAGGTTATTTGACCTAGTATTGGTCTGTGGTTTAACCAGAAACCAGAAACCTGAAACCTTTCCCTACAGCCTATCCACCTCAGTAGTTACTTATTGCTTTGTATTTAAATCTATCTGCGTTCATCTGTGTGAATCTGTGGCTGAATAGCTACTTTTTCCTTAAACATTCCGCCTGAAATGCCGCCATTTTTATTGCTGCGATAAGGCTGCCTGGATCGGCCTTTCCTTTTCCGGCAATATCGTAGGCGGTTCCATGATCCACGGAAGTTCTTATTATCGGAATTCCGAGGGTTGTGTTGACACCATCGGTAAAATGTATCATTTTAAACGGGATAAGTCCCTGATCATGATACATGCAGACAACAGCATCGCAACTTCCCTTTAATGCATGATAAAAGATCGTATCAGGCGAATAAGGTCCCGAAACTCTTAACCCTTCGGAAGCCGATTTTTCTATCGCAGGTCTTATGATATTTTCCTCCTCGCTTCCGAATATCCCGCTTTCACCTGCATGAGGGTTGAGTCCTGCAACGGCTATTTTCGGGGAATCAATGCCGAAACGTTCAAAAAGAGCTTCTCCGGTGATTCTTATTGTTTTTGAGATATTTCCAGTTGTAACAGACTCTGACACTCTGGATAGGGGCATGTGGATGGTAACGAGGGATACCCTAAGCCTGTCACCCGCCAGCATCATGACATAATCTTTTGTTCCTGTGCTTTCTGCAATAAGTTCGGTATGCCCGTTATAATCAAATCCCGACATTTGCATTGCTTTTTTATTTATGGGGCATGTAACGATTCCTGATATCTCTTTATTTATCGCCATGCCGGTTGCGGCTTTGATATATTCAACCATGGCTTTCCCCGTCTGCATCGTGGGATTTCCCCATGACTTTTGGTTGAAATCAAGTTCGGAAAGAGATACCAGATCAATAAACCCGGCCTCGAATCTTCCTTCGGAAGGATTAATGACAGGATTAAATTTTATTGCGCTGCCTGAGCATTTTTTTGCCGCAGAAAGAACCCCCATGTCTCCTATTACAAGAGGCCTGCATAGTTCGTAAAGAAATGGCGTACTCAGGGCGGACAATATTATTTCCGGGCCGATTCCCGCCGGGTCTCCGGCAGTTATTCCTATTATGGGCCTGATCTTTTTCATGGTAAACCCCTTCATAATTTTATTGAAAAAAATTATATTACAGAGCCGGGCATACTTTTTCAACAATTTCCAACGTGATCTGAAAACAAAAATTCATGAAGTTGATTATGTCAAAAAATGAAAGGTAATCGTCGAATTTACGAGATTATAAAAAACGAGGTTAATGTTTGTTTGTTAGAAGTAAGCGCCGATATGCTTAAAATACCTGAAAAAATTACACTGGAAAAAAATGATTGCAGATAAAGGCCTTCGCATGTTTATGCGATAATTATTATTTGATATCAATGAGATAAAAATTGTTGATAACTTTTATCAAAATATTTGAAATCCAGTATCTATCCGGTTTGACACAACGGATCTGATGCTTTAAGAAGGCACCATATTAAATCCAGCTGTTCGAATCACCCTGTAATTAATTTCGGTAGTTTTTAGTGAACATGTCTCTTCGGTAATAGAATATTGATGGACTCGTAAAAAGTCATATGCGAACGGATTTGAGATTTTTGGGAAATAGATTTTTAAATTACTGAGCGTTAAAAATCACAAGCTGTTTGAGGGCGTTAGCCCGAGTTCTTGTGATTTAGTGAAGTGATTTAAAAATCCCCAGAAAGCTCATTAAGTGAGCATATTCGGACTTTTTACGAACACATCAACATTAATCGGTTTTAAAAACATCAAGCAAAAATATTTTTATGGAAGCTATCTGGAATTCGGTCAAGGCGGCGATAAAGGA
>CAYVMK010000057.1:0-9245 GCA_964452445.1 uncultured Desulfonema sp.
AACAATCACGACCCTTGTCCGTCCCGCGTAAGAACCTTCAAAAACATCCTCCTTGCCTCGCCTTTTGAGTACGATGCCGATTTGACTCAGTATCCACGCCACATCCTGGCTCGTGAGATTTCTAAGCATACTGATAGTTCAGAGGAATGGCGCGAAACGTCTTTTCCGAAGATTCATCCTCCGGGAAAAGGAATCCTTTCAATTCATCCATAGGGACAGGTCGATAGATATCTTTCTGACGGCCTTCGGAAACCATGTATTCTATATATGTCTCAATCGCACGCTTCAAACCGTCAAGGGCTTCCGTCTTGCTTTTGCCGCAGGAAGCCACATCCAATTCCACGCACAATGACGCATATTGACTATCTTCTTTCTTAATCAGGCAAGTGAGATTCATATCAATCTTCCTCCTCATTCATTTAATTATTTACAAATTTTTCCAGTTAAGGCCCTTGTCTTTGCAAATTTTGCGGTCGAAAATTTCGACCGCAAATCCGCTATGCGATCCTGCAAGCTCTCGAATTTCGTCGTATTGCTCATATCGGTTCATCCTTTTTATAATCCTTTTGTGCGACCTGCCCCAAAACTTCATCCCAGCGCATGGGAGAGATGCCGGCGCCGGGGCGTTTGGCTGTGATGTTTTCAGCACTGAACAGTTCGCCCGTCTTGATTGGTTGGGTCGCCACCAGCGACTTGCGCGCGATGGGCTTGTTTTTTACTTCACTCGGGCTGGGGCGTTTGATGCCATTGCCGAGAGCTTTTTCGATATTGCGGATCGCCTGCACCATCGCCTTCAGCTCATCAGGTTCCAGGCTGGCTTTGTGATCGGGACCGGGAAGGTTTCGATCCAAGGTAAAATGTTTTTCTATTATAGTTGCACCAAGAGCAACGGCGGCAATCGGAACTTCGATGCCGGGTGTGTGATCAGAATAGCCAACCTCGACACCGAAGGCGTTTTTTATTGTGAGCATAGCCAAGAGATTGACATCCTCAAATGGAGTTGGGTATTCGGTGTTGCAGTGCAGCACCGTAATGTGTTGACGCGGTGTTCCGGAATCGGTTAGCATATCCAGTGCGTCCTCTATTTCACCCAGATCGGCCATGCCAGTGGACAGGATCAGCTTTTTTTCAAAGCTCCCAGTTTTCTCAAATAGAGCAAGTTGGTGATCTCGCCTGAGGGAATCTTGAAAATTTCCAACCCCAGACGATTCAGCAGATCAATGCTTTCCAGATCAAAGGGCGTCGATAAGAATTGGATACCCTTTTCCTGACAGCGTTTTAATAGTTTGATGTGAGCGGTTTCATCCAGTTCCAGCTTTTTAACCATCTCCAGTTGGGATTCGTCTGTGCCGGTGGTTTCTTTCTGGTAGCCAGCCTTTGGTGCATGAGCAGAAATGATTTTCTCCGCTTTGAACGTCTGAAACTTGATGGCGTCCGCTCCGGCTGCTGCTGCCACATCCACCATTTGTATGGCTCTATCGAGACTACCGTTATGATTGACACCAGCTTCGGCTATGATAAAGGTCTTATAGTTTGTAGTTGGTAGTTTGTAGTTCATGGTTTATGGTGAAAGCTCAAAGATGAAAATCTCTCTTTATCTTCCCAATAATTTTTTCCAACAAAGACGTCCTGATATGTAAACTGCTTTTTGAGGGTATCTCCGATAGGATCTGCAAAACTTGTTCTGGCTGCATAAGTTCTCGCCGTATTGCTCTGACAATAATGCCGATCGTTCCATGAACTTTAAATCCCATCCGGTCAGCAACAAGACGTGCACTGGCATCATCGGTAAAAAACAGCGCCCCGGGATTTTTTTCTATAATGGCAAAAGCTTCTATTTCTCCAGCATCAAGCGTAAAAATTTTGCACATTGCGCGAAGGAGTTCACTTTCAGGATATTTCTGAGACGCTCGCAAAAAATGAATATTAGGCTTCTTGAGAGCTCCTGGTCTATGATGCTTTACTTCCTCCCGCACAGTGTCACCCAAAATAATATCCTGAAAATCGCAGAGCAGATCAAGACAGTTCAGCTCATCAAGATGTATGATAGGACCTGCGTCACATATTGCTTTAATGTTCGATTTACTCACTGCCATGAAGGCCCCATTCCACATCATCCAAGATGAATTTTTCCATCAGCCCCGGTCGGTGTGAATCAAGAAATCGGCGAATAGCTTCAGAAAAAACCTCTTTTTCATCCCGGAACCAGCCCTCTTTTACTAAAATATTAGCATGTTTGTAAAAGCGCTCCGGCACTTCCATTTGAACGGTTTTCATTACTTATCTCCTTTTATTTAGCTCAAAACTGAAAGGTTTAAGAGTCTTGGGAATATTCTTGACAATTATTGCGCCACAACCAATTACAGCATTTTCTCTTATTTCAATATATTCTTTACAAACGGCATTGCTTCCGAAAAAAGAGCCACTGCTTATTTTTACACCGCCATTAACAACCGCCCCTGTTGAAATATGGCAATGGTCTCCAATTACAGCATCATGTTCCACCAGTGCTTTGGAGTTTATAATACAGTTTTCCCCGATTATTGCCCCGGTATTAATCAGAGCGTGATGCATGATTATTGTTCCTTCTCCGATCTGTGCATGCTTTGAAACATAGGCAAGAGGGGAAATAATTACCGGTAATTTTGCTCCTGAATCTTTAAGGCTGTTATAAATGTGTATGCGTCTGTCAGGGCTTTTGATCTGACCAATTGTAATCAGGAAATTTTTATATTCAATTACAAGCCGTGGGAGGTCATCATCCGCAGCAATTATTTCATAGCCAAGGATCTTCTGATGCAATTTTTCCGGTAAATCCACGATACCGACAATGGTAAAGCGACCCTCCTGTTCTATGACGTCAATACATGACTTGCAGTGGCCTCCACCGCCAATTAATATAATTTTTTCTTTCATAATGTCGCACTGCTTGGTATATTTATCAGGCGCTTTTCTAAACTTTCCGCCACGCTCAAATCCATTTTCGGCGAATCTTCAAACATGGTAAGCTCATGCATGGGCGTCCAGGCTGGCCGTGTCATGATGCCCAGATTGTTTGTTTCTTCAAGCAGATCATCACGATGGTGAGAAACACTTTCATTCAACAAGAGAACATTCAGCCAGTAATTACTATTTGCAAAATCCGGCTCAGTAAAAAAACTGATACCGTCTATGCTTTCAAGAGCTTTTTTATACTTTTCCGCAAGGTCTCGTTTCCTTGTAAGAAAACCCGATAGCTGTTCCATTTGGGCACAGCCCAGTGCGGCATTAATATTGGGTAGTCGATAGTTGTAACCGATATAATCATGCCTGTATTCCCATCGATGAGGTATTTTGGCTGTCGAGGTCAGATGTTTAGCCAGCTTGCCCAGAGATTCGTCGTTGGTAATGATTGCTCCGCCGCCACCAGTGGTAATTGTTTTGTTGCCGTTAAAACTCAGGATGGAAAGTTTTCCCCAGTGTCCGGTATGCCTTTCCTTGTAATACGTCCCTAGTGATTCAGCGGCATCTTCAATCATTCCAATATGATATTCCTTACAGATATCGGTCAAAGGATCGAGGTCGACGGGATGGCCAAAGGTGTGCATGGGGATGACCGCTTTTATCCGCCTGCCGGTCAATTTATTGGTACAGCCGTTTCCATTCACCTTGGCAATATTTTTCAGATAAGCCTTGAGTTTATATGGATCAAGGCCGAGGGTTTTTATTTCACTGTCTACAAAATGAGGGACAGCACCACAATAGGTCACGGCATTGGCTGTCGCCACAAAAGTAAGCGAAGGGACCAACACTTCATCGCCATGTTCGACTCCGGCCAATTTGAGGGCAATATGCAGAGCCGCTGTGCCGTTCACGACGGCAACGGCCTTTTTAACACCAGTGAATTCAGCCAGCATGGCCTCAAACTTATCAACATACTGCCCGACATAAGAAACATATGTCGAATCAAGGCAATTCTTAAGATACACCCATTCGTTACCGTCGAAACGGGGCTCATGAAGACCAACAGGTGTTTTATCAGCAGAGATGACGCTTCTGATCGCTTTTATGATGCTGTCGATATCTAATTGCGGCATTAAATATTATACTCTCCAGGTTTGTATTGCCTTAAATGCTCCGGATCAGCAAACCAAGCAACCGTTTCTTCAAGCCCTCGCTTTAATCCTTCTTTACTGCCATAGGCAGGGGTCCAACCAGCTAATCGAGCGGCTTTGCTGTTATCCGCCCATAATCTTTCTACTTCACTGTTTTTCGGACGTATCCGTTGAGAATCACTTTCAATGTCAATATTTGCATTCATGATCTCAGTGATGAGTTTGACAGTTTCGCCGATGGAGATTTCAAAATTGCTGCCGATATTGATTACTTCACCAATGGTCTGATCAGACTCTGCCACAGCAATAAAGCCGTTCACAGTGTCTTTCACATAATTGAAATCCCGCGTTGGGTGGAGCGAACCTAATTTTATTCTCCTGCTGCCGCCGGCGATCTGTGTAATGACGGTAGGTATAATCGCCCGCGCCGATTGTCTCGGCCCATAGGTGTTAAAGGGACGGATAATGCTGATGGGAGTGCCGAAAGCATGGTAAAAAGACATGGCGATCTGATCAGCTCCTATTTTGCTTGCGGAATATGGGGATTGACCCTGCAATGGATGCTCTTCAGTGATTGGCACAAATCGGGCAGTACCGTAAACTTCGCTGGTGGAGGTATGAATAACTTTTGATATCCCAAGCTCACGTGCCGCCTGAACAATATTGAGGGTTCCCTTTATATTCGTATCTACGTAAGTATCAGGCGAATGGTACGAATAGGGAATGGAGATCAAAGCTGCCAGATGGAAAACAATATCACATCCCTTCATGGCCTGCCTTACCCCATTAGGATCGCGGATATCACTGGCAAATACTTCAAATTTGCCTTTCACATCCGCTCCACAGTGATCCAGCCAACCCCATGAATTGAATGAATTATATAGAACAAAAGCCCGGACATCATAGCCTCTCCGAACCAGTTCTTCGGCAAGATGGGATCCGATGAAGCCATCGGCGCCAGTAACTAATATTTTTTTCTTTGTTAAATCCATGTGATGGTCTTTGTGCGGTTATGATTACAACTTCGATTATTTCTGTTTAGCGGAAATCAAGATTGTATTTCCATTTGGATATCTGTCATTTATTCTCGCGCGCTTTCATCCGCTCAATGTACTCAAGAAAAAAAACAACAAATATGCCGGTGAAAAGGCTTAGAAGGCCGGCAATAATAATTATCTGTTTTATCCGTGAATTTGAAGGCTGTTTGGTAATCGAGGGCGGGCCTAATATTCCGGCAGTTACTTTTATATTTAATTCCTTTTTCTTAATCATATCTGTTTTTGCCTGCTGGAGATTAATAATTTCCAGCGATAGATCTCCATCCTTCCTAATCAAGTCTGCCGGATTAATATATAGACGTTAATTTTCTTTTCTCGATCATATCTGACATGTCATTTAGAAAAATAGCATTTGCTTTCCTAGCCTCTATAAGCTTCTTTATTTTAAAATCGGTTTCTTCCATAATTCTCTCTGTTTTCAAGTCGGTCTCCGTCTGTATTCTGGAAATTTCTTCCTTGATTTCCGGTATATTACAAATATAATCAAATATATCTTTAAAAGCTTGTGGAATAATATCGGCTGTTTTGGCGTCAATAATGATATTCACTTTATCAGTGGATTTCTTAGGAAGTGATACCGATACGCTTTTAATTGCACCCGGGTTATTTGTAAATTTTAACTTTCTGGGTATCATCAATATTTCCAACAAGGTTGACGATATTGGGAGCAGGTATTACAGGGTTGATTATTTCGCTTTCGCCTTTGTAATAACGAGGCAGGCTCAAACTGACAATCGTTACGATTACTAATGGAACAAGGAATATGCCTATGAGAATCTTTTTCCTTTTTACAAGAACTTTCCAATAATCGTAAAGATTGATCTCATCATCCTGTCTTGCCTCGAAATTACTCCTACTGGAATCAACCATGCATTTTTCTTCTTTATTATTCATGTGATAAGCCTTTTAAGTGTTTTTTATATTTTTTATGGGGAACGACTTGATTCGTGCTGAGCATGCTCGAGATTGGTTTATGGTTTCTGTTTAAACAGATTGAAGATCGAACTTCGAAAACATCAAACATGTAAAGCAAGGAAAATATTTCGGCTTCATGGTTGAAATTATTAAAATATGTTTTACGAATTTTAGCAGTTTGCAGCTCGTTTCAGCTCAACATCTGTCAGCCGCGAATAGCTCTTGGGATGAATATTCTTGATTACGACATACGTCACCTTTCCTCCTTCAGCCTCAATCTTGCTTCCCAATGATAAATTGAACGCTCTTAATTCAGTATCAAATTCAGGCACCAGAACTAGCTCCGAATCCAATGGAATCTGGTTGCTGAGTTCCGGATGTTCGAATAAATAGCGACTAAATTCAGAGCTTAATTCAATATTCTTTTCAATGAAATCATTTTCTTTACGCATCTCTTGATTCCTCCATAAAAACGCGTTTATATAAATGCCAATTCGTTTTCAAATCACTTTCCGCAAACGTCAGAGCATTGTTGTAGTCCTGGTTAAACAAAGGTGTCTTCTTTATTTCGCCATGAATGTTGATCAGGTCCCTATGGGCAAATCCGTGCGCGGTGTCATATCTGACCACAGGATACCACAGACCGCCGATTTTTGTTTCATATTGAACCCTGAAGAAAACTATCTTCCCGCCATGCTGAGTGTGCATATGGCGATATCTGTCGAATGGTCCAATCCTCAGCGCATATTCTATAGTTTTTTCATTCATATGCAAGATAAATACGTGAAATAGAGGTCACTCATTGAGACCTTTGCACAAGTCCTGAAAATTGTTTTTCAGTCGATACTTTTTTACTTCCCATGCTCTAAAAGGGGCAAAAAGTCAAAGGCATCCGCCACACCGATTGACGGACCTTCGGCAGGCACAAAGTGAACAGCGAAAGACTGAAGCCGTAAGGCGTATAAAAACAAGGCGCATAAAGCTATTTTCTCTTTCTTGCTTTCTTATATATGCCTTCTCTTGAGCCGATAACTGTGACAGTTATCATATTTCCCTCAAGATAGTAGATAATCCTGTATTCCGGTCTTCTGCCAAAATGATATGAGCGTTCATTATGAAGTGCCCCGGAAAGGGGCTTGCCTTTTATGAACGGATTTTCCTTAATCGCAGGAAGGTGGACTATAACAATATCTTGCTGCACTCTTTCAGGCAATGCTTTAAGGTCCCTTTCCGCAGCAGTGGACAGATCGAGTTCGTATGAAGGCATGGCCATTACCGATATGCCTTTTGAAGATCTTCCAGCCTCGTAAGTTTTCTTCCTGCTTTTTTTTCTGCTTTTGCCGATGCCCATCGTTTATTTACGAAATCTATGAACCATTCGTCTTCCCTCAGTTTGAGATAGCTGACAAAGTTCAATACCTCCTGTACTTTCTTTTCGGTCAGGTCGTCCATTGCTGCGATAACCTTCTTTTTAAGTTGAGCTGTCGCCATATGTTCCTCCTCTCATTTCGAGCTTCTGTATTTTAATAAAAGTCGATGCATTGTTTGATTTCAAGTGTAAGAAGTATAGGAAGTATAGGGGACGTTCATCAAAGTATCAATCTACCGAAAAACTGTTTTGAATTTGAACCGCGAAGACGCTGAGAACACCAAGGATGGAACTCTTCTTTGTTTCCTGGTGGTTCCATTGTTTAATCCGTTTCATCTCCTGGCGGAAATGTTCCAAGTCCTTCAGACCGGGCGGCGCGGGCGAGCCTGTCGTCGAAACAGGCAAATACGAAATCTTCAGGAAGTCTTTCATGGATCACCATCGCCGATGCGAGATGGATTGCGTCGAAGCCTCTAAGCGGATATCCTTCAACCACCCGATCTGTGTATCCATTGAGCTCGTCGTTGACCTCCACACGGATAAAGCTCTCCCAGTCCTGGTGAAAGGAGTCTGCTATTTTCCGGATCAACGTATCCGCGAGATCCGCCTCCCGTTTCTTTCGATATATGGAAGCCATCGTTTCCGCGTAAGCAACAAAGGATGTAACGATTTGCGTGGCCGATTTCCATCTGGAGAGTACCTCATCGGAATAAGGCTCCCGGAAGTATCGCTTCACCAGTGCGCTCGTGTCGAGGTACAGAATCATCAGTCGATCACCGCCGATCCTCGATCACCATTTCCGAAACGGGCTTTCCCGGGGCGTCTACCGCCGAGATACGGTCTTTCAAGATGCTCCGGCTTGGCAACGCGATCAGCCCTCTCTGGACCAAGGGCCCCAGTGCTGCGCGGATAGACTTATCCCCGTGGTTTTCCTTCACGATGCGGGCAACGGGCCTTCCCCTTTCAGTGATCAGAATCTCTTCCCCAGCTTTCACCTGGGCTAAAAGCCGGCTCAGGTTGTTCTTGACGTCCTTGATTCCCGTACTGATCATGATGGCCCTCCTTTTTGGTAGCTACTTTTTGCATTATGGTAGCCACTCTCAATCATGCAGTCAAGTATTTTATGGTCGGTACCGGTGTCGGTCCAAGCTATCTGATTGATTATTCTGGATTAAATTTCCCCAAATAGGTGTTTTTAAGCCCTATGTCTTCGTTTTTGACCCCAAAATGCCCTCCATAAGGCGCTGAGGGCTCTCGAAGCTGACAACTGCCTCCTGCTCCTTGGCCTTTCTGCTTTTGGCAAGAGCGCCGAGAGCAGACTTTACATGCTCAACGAACCCTTTACTGCCAACAGCAATGCCCTTGGTCCATTTGTCGTCACGGATGTTATTTCCGTGAATTCCGGATCTCCGGTGACAATGCAAATTTTTCTCATTTTTTCTTCTTCGTTATCGCGTGCTTGAACTTCAAAACCGCAAAGTTCAGCTCGATGGATATCTCTGTATCGCTCGTTTGCAAGTCGTCATCAAAGATTCCGGCGATCAATTCTCCGCTTCTCTGCATGAGCGCCTTCTGATCAGCTTTATCTTTAACAATCGATAACTCCTGAATGCTTCTTGATAGCTGTCTGATTTTTGCGAAAGTCTCGATGATTGCCAGGGTGGCCTGAACTGCCTGCGGACTTTTGAGGATGGTGGCCAGCATATACAAGCCTTTTTCGGGGAAAGCGCTTGGTAGCTTAACTTTTCCGCCTTTTGTTGAAGTCAAAAATTTCGACTTCAACCCATCCCACTCTGGCTTATCCAGTTC
>CAYVMK010000058.1:0-9146 GCA_964452445.1 uncultured Desulfonema sp.
ATATTGTGGCTGACAAAATCTCAAAAAGGAAATTGATCATCTTTGAATAACTAAATATTGGTCACGTTCAATCGGATTTGCCGGTCATTTTGGTGGGATTAGGCAACGTGGAAAGCCGGTACCCGGTAAACGAGGAATAAGCCAGGTGGTCATAATGCGGATATCGACTGAAACCGGCAAGATCAAAACAGCGCACAGCAGGATGAAAAATATCTGGCTGCACCCTGTTGGGAAGTATTCTCAGAATCATCTGCCAGATTAAAAAAATGATTGAGTGAAATGCAAATAAATAGTAATGAGGCAGAAACAATTAACGGTAGCTTCCATGATATAGGGGTAACTTTGGGGGTAATATGTTTATGCTATATACAATATATTTAACAAAAACAAGTAATTAATGATATAGTTGAATAGAGGATGCCGCCTCCAATTTTCATCTTCCAGCACTCGACGCCTCTACAAACAAGAGATCTACATATCGACCGTTGCGACACATCCTTAACGCTTCCTCCATCGGAACTTGGCCCACCGGCGAGTTCTTCCCCAACCGCTGAATGACATAGCCAAGGTTCATAAGCCAGGTCACCACCCGCTCCGCGCTTGATCCCATTTGCCGTAGCCCCTCATCGTCCAGTTCAACAAGAATCGCCGGATGGTCGCGTTGGATCGTCACTTGCGCACCTCTGAGCACACGTTCCTCCGCGCCCTGCACATCAATCTTCATAAGACATACCCGTGCAGCTGGTTCCCTTCGCACCAACTCATCGATTGTGAAAGCTGTCACGTCAATCCCTTCCGCTGCAATCTTGTGGTCACCCGGATGTATCGGGTTGACCGCAAGCTTCAGCGTGCCACCCTGCTCCGCCGCGACGCCTTGGACTGTCCTTACGACAGCAGCCGTACCGGACTTGTCCAGATTCCGTAGTAACTGGCGGAAGTTGGATGTTTCCGGCTCCGCTGCGATTACAAATCCACCGTCGCTGACCCATCGCGCAAATCGTTTCGTGAAAAAGCCCACGTTTGCCCCGATGTCGATCACGACTTCACCAGATTTCACATAATTTCGTAAAGACTGGATATTTCCCGCCTCTACGAACAACTTGTACCAGTCATATGTTGTAAGGAAGAGTGACCGGCTCCACGAATTGGAGAGGAATCCAGTGCGCATAACCAGCGCGTAGATTTTCAAAAGGCATGATTGAATGATTCGTTTTACAGTGAACTCGCTTTTTATGGGGTTCCCCTATTGCCGAACATTATTATTTCTGTGAATACGGATAAATTATTTAAATTGCTATCAGAATAAGGGTTTAAAGTCAAACCGTGCAGAAATGGTTGACGGGATAGTGAATATTTCATAATGTATAATGAGATTAAAGGTTTTATACAACTGTCTCGTTTCCATTCGGAAATAGCCCTTTTGTGCGATCTCTGTGTCAATCTGCGGAATTACTTGTGCGGCATACATTGCGTATGCCTCCGCGCAATCCTTTGATTTCCTTGAGCTTGCCCAAAATTGCCTATTTCCAAATTGGAAACTTAGCTGTATCCGAGCTTTGTTTCCAGATGGACACAGTTTTATATTAAAGGAGAAGCCGATAATGATAGCGGAGATTATTTCGACTGGTGATGAGGTGCGTTCAGGAGCGCTGGTTGACAGCAACTCTGCCCATATTGCCGAAGTTCTGGAAGAGGCGGGTCTTGAGGTTACAAGGCACAGCACCGTGGGTGACGATCTTGCCGCCATCTCTTCCATTATAAAAGAGATCGGTGCCCGCGCCGATGTGGCTGTCGTAACAGGCGGCCTCGGCCCGACGACGGATGACATTACGTCTGAAGCCGCCGCAATGGCTGCCGGTACGGAGCTCTGCGAGGATGATTCGGCTCTTTTGTCGATTGAGAATTTTTTCAAGAAGAGGCAACGGCTTATGAATTCTTTAAACAAAAAACAGGCACTGCTTCCGAAAGGTTCGAGATGCCTTGAGAATCCTGTCGGGACAGCCCCCGGCTTTGCGGTCAGAATAGAAAACTGCCTCTTTTTCTTTCTTCCCGGCGTTCCTTCGGAAATGAAAAAGATGCTTTCGGAGAAAGTAATACCGGAAATATATGCGCTTGGGGGAGGTATCAGGGAATACAGCCTTGTTAGGAACATATCGACATTCGGACTGACAGAGGCGGCGGTAAACGAGAATCTTTTGAGCGTCATCGGCGATTATCCGGGCATCAAGCTTGGCCTGCGGGCCACTTTTCCCGAAATACACGTGAAACTATATGCAAGGGGAAAAGATGAAATAAAAGTTTCGGAACTTCTTGAAAGGGCAACAGGAAGCGTCCTGGAAAAACTGGGCAACAGGGTCCTTTCAACAAAAGGGGAGCCGATGGAATTTGTAGTCGGCAACCTTCTTAAAAGCAAAAAAGCGACGCTTGCGGTCGCCGAGAGCTGTACCGGAGGGCTTGTTTCAAATATGCTTACAAATGTTCCCGGAAGCTCGGACTATTTTCTTTTTTCAGGTATCACATATTCAAATGACTCAAAAATAAAGGCGCTTGGAGTTCAGCAGGCGGTAATTGAGAAGTACGGGGCAGTGCATGAAGAGACGGCAAAAGAGATGGCAGTCTGCGCAAGAAGAATTGCAGGCGCAACATACGGGCTTTCGACGAGCGGGATAGCCGGGCCGGCGGGCGGCACAACAGAGAAGCCGGTTGGGACGATATGCATCGGCCTTGCTACTTCCGCGGAGGCAAAGGGATTCCTGTTCAATTTACAGTTCGGGGACCGCCTGATGAACAAAAAAGTATTTGCCGTAACGGCTCTCGATCTTTTAAGAAGAGAGCTTCTTAAGTAAAATATTGTTTTATAAATTTCTTCGTGAACTTCGTGCTCTTTGTGGTAATTTATATTTTAAAGGCTACATGAGCGATATGAAGTATATAGATGCGGGCTGGTTTATTGACGGCAGCGGAGGACCCGTCAGGAAAAACATCAGGCTATGTATCGAAAACGGGCGAATTGTCTCTATAACAGAATCCGAAGCCGGAGATTCTACGGCAGCAGGAATAACAGATTTTGACTCATCAACGATTCTGCCCTGCCTTGTTGACAGCCATGTTCATCTTTGCATGTCCGGGACAGATGACCCGGTTGCCCGTGAGAAACAGCTCAGAGCAGGCTTTGATGAAATAAAGGGCTTCATTTCGGAGCATATCAAGCGGCATTTATCATACGGTGTATTGGCAATCCGTGACGGCGGGGACAGATATGCGCATGCTTTGCGTTACAGGAATGAGTACTCTGATATTAAAAAGATGCCGATTGGCATCAAAGTTGCGGGAAGGGCATGGCACCGTGCCGGAAGATATGGCGGCCTGATAGGGAGACCGCCGCAGGAGAATCATTCCCTTGCAGAAGCGATACAAACTGATCCCGAGGAGAATGACCATATAAAGATAGTAAATTCAGGCCTGAACAGCCTGAAAGAATTCGGGAAGGAGACCCTCCCGCAATTTGGTGCGGAAGAGCTTTCGAATGCCGTGAGGGTTGCAGGAAAATGCGGCCGCAGGATCATGGTTCATGCAAACAGCAAAAAACCGGTAGCCGCTGCTCTTGCTGCCGGATGCAATTCAATTGAGCACGGTTTTTTCATGGGAGTTGAAAACCTGAAGATCATGGCGGAAAAAGGCATTGTTTGGGTTCCGACGGCCTGCACCATGAAGGCATACGCAGAATATATGAAGCCAGGGAGCATTGAACATGAAGTCTCCCGCATGAATCTTGATCACCAGCTCGAACAAATTTCAAAGGCGAGGGAGTTTGGCGTTACGGTCGCTCTCGGGACGGATGCCGGAAGCATCGGGGTGCATCACGGATCAGGTATAATAGAAGAACTTAAATTGCTGATTACCGCAGGATATTCATTGCCGGAAGCCATAAGGTGTGCATCCAGTAATGGAGCAAGACTGCTTGGAATAGAAGACTTTGGTGTAATTTCAGAGGGTATGGCAGCTACATTTCTTGTTGCAGAAGGAGATCCTTCAAAGCTTCCGGATTCACTCGGGTCGCCGGATTTTATTTACTGTAAGGGAACCATTGTCAATTTTAAAAATGAGATTTGAACCAAATTAAGGTTTCTTCCATAAATTTCTGCTGATGAACAGGATTGGTCATCAGATGATCTCCACCTTTCTGAATGAGAAGTTTTTTCGGTTCCGAAACATGTCTGTATATCTCTAAGGCATTTGAAGCAGGAACTATACTGTCGCAGTCGCCATGGATAACAAGTATATGGTCGATTAATGGGAGACTGTCAGAAATGTTGAACTGAAAATTCCTTTTATGAAAAAGATGCCGGATTTTTTCAGATAAGCCCGTTTTTTTTATTGCTTCGGCTATTGAGGAGCTTCTGACAGGAGCTGCAAAGGTAACAATTGATGCAGGCCGTATAAATTCTGCAGCAAAAAGGCATACGGTCCCCCCAAAACTGCTTCCAAAAAGACCTATAAGTTTTGAAGTGGCTTTTATTTTCATCATTGTATTGTAAGCAGAGATCAGATCTTCGCATCTTGATTCAAGACTTGTAACTTCCTGGAAATTGCCTTCGCTACGACCGCATCCGCGGTGATCAAATCTGAAAAATGCAATACCGGCTTTATTACACTTTTCAGCAAGCGCTCTCTGCTTCGGAGAATCACCAGAACTTTCAAGCCCATGGGATCCAATTAAAAGGGGCGGATTGTCTGCGGATGGAAGATGGAGAACTCCATGTAAACGAAAACCGCCGGATAAAAAATTAATCTGCTTGTTGATGAATCCGGTATCCGATACTTTGTTATTCATTCGTTGATTTTGCCGCGTATTAAAAGCTATAAGTATTGATGCGCTATCAAAAAGTCAATTTTTCGCCACGAAGGCGCAAAGTCACGAAGAATGGCCGATTGAAAACATTCAAGTTTTTCTTTGTGCCCTCCGTGATCTTTGTTTGAGAACGACTTATTACGATACCGTCAGTATTGTATTCGTAAAACCCATCGGTATTAATCGGTCTGGGTAAAAGGCATAAATAAAAAATAAATATCACATTCTTGACAAAGGGTAAATATTTAATGGGATTAAAAAAAGGCGGGTTTATTGAACTTGAGATAACCGGCATGGCCTTTGGCGGGAAAGGGTTGGCCAAAGTTGACGGTCTTGCGGTTTTTGTGGAAAAAGCAGTTCCTCTTGACCGGATTAAGGCCCGTATAGTGAAAAAGAAGAAGAGTTTTGCGGAGGCGGTTGCAGTTGAAATTATTGAGCCGTCTCCTTACAGAACAAATCCGCCTTGTGAATACAGCGGGTTTTGCGGAGGCTGCAAGTGGCAGTTTCTTCAGTATGACCGTCAGCTTCATTACAAGAGGCAGCACGTTGAAGAAGCTCTTGCGCACATCGGCCTTATAAAAGACGTTCCCGTGCACCCGGTGATTCCGTCGGAAAAGATATTCGGCTACAGGAACAAGATGGAGTTTTCGTGTTCCGACAGGAAATGGCTGCTTCCTTCCGATTTTGCAACGGGACAAAAAAGCATCGGCTTTGCCTTGGGTCTTCATGTTTCCGGCACCTTCGATAAAGTGCTTGATATCAGGGCATGTCTTCTCCAGCCGGATGAAGGAAACTTGATTCTTGAGGATGCAAAGGCTTTCATGAAAACCTCGGGAGTTCCTCCTTACGGCATTAAATCCCATGAAGGATTCTGGCGTTTTCTGGTGCTCAGGAATTCTGCTGCAAACGGGAACTGGATGGTGAACATAATAACTTCCACCGAAAACCGGAAAATAGTTGAGCCTCTTGCCGCTTTGCTTACGGAAAAATATCCCGGTGTGGTTTCGGTCATAAACAACATAACTTCGAGCAAGGCGGCTGTTGCAACCGGAGAGTATGAAACGGTTCTTGCCGGTTCTCCTTATATAAAGGATAAGCTTGGAGATTTTGAATTTGAAATATCGGCAAACTCTTTTTTCCAGACCAACACGCCGAGTGCCGAAATTCTGTATGAAAAGGTAAAGGAGTTTGCCGGACTTTCCCGCAGGGAGACGGTTCTTGATCTTTACAGCGGGACAGGCACGATACCTGTATTCCTTTCGGCGGATGCTGGTCTGATCACCGGTCTTGAGATTGTTGAAAGCGCAGTCTCCGATGCGAAAAAAAACTGCCTGGCAAATGGTATTTCAAACTGCACATTTGTTCTCGGAGATATCAGGGAGAGCCTTTCAAAAATCAGTAAAAAACCGGATGTCATTATTATAGATCCGCCGAGGGCCGGAATGCATAAGGATGTTGTAAAGCAGGTAATTGATCTGGCTCCTGAAAGGATTGTGTATGTTTCCTGCAATCCGGCGACTCTGGCGCGGGATATTTTCCTGCTGAAGGAATCATATGAAGTTACAGAAGTTCAGCCGGTCGATATGTTTCCGCATACCTGGCACATAGAATCCGTGGCAAGGCTCGAAAAAAGGCGATAATTGTAAAACATTTGTAAAACCACTGAAATCCTTTTGCAATTCAGCCGTTTTTTCGTGTAAAGCGGCACAGAGTATTCTAGAGTTGAAGCTCCCTGCTGCTTGCGGCGGAGAGCTTCAACTCCGTTCACATATGACTTCCAACGAGTTCATCAAAATTGACGAGTTTGTTGGAAGCCTGATTTTCACCACGAAGGATTTTATGGATTTTCCTGCGCTTAAAATCGGTGATCTGGTAAGCCGTATTCCTGTCATCCAGGGGGGGATGGGAGTCGGAATTTCATTGGCCGGGCTGGCTTCTGCTGTTGCCAATGAAGGTGGTATAGGTGTGATTGCAGCTGCCATGATCGGCATCGATGAGCCTGATGTTACAGTCAATCCCACAGAAGCCAATATCAGAGCCCTTAAACGGGAGATACGGAAAGCAAGGAAATTGACAGGCGGGATTATCGGGGTGAACATCATGGTTGCCTTGACCCACTATGCCGACCTTGTCAGGGCATCCATAGAAGAGGCGGTTGATATAATTATTTCAGGCGCCGGACTTCCCATGGATCTGCCGGAATACATAGTAAAAGGCGCCAGGACAAAGCTTGTTCCCATTGTCTCTTCAGGCCGCGCGGCAAGACTGATCTGTCAGAAATGGCTGGCAAAGTACAATTACCTCCCGGATGCTTTTGTGGTCGAAGGGCCCAAAGCGGGCGGACACCTCGGTTTGAAAAAGGAGCAGATAGACGATCCTGATTATGCTCTTGAAAAAATCGTCAAAGAAGTTATTGAAACAGTGAAACCTATTGCATCGGAGCGCAACACAACCATACCTGTTATTGCTGCGGGCGGCATATTTACCGGTGCGGATATTCATGAAATGCTGAATCTCGGAGCGGCAGGCGTTCAGATGGGAACGCGGTTTGTGGCAACCCATGAATGCGATGCAGATCCCAGGTTCAAACAGACTTATCTTAATGCCAAAAAAGAGGACATTGTCATCATCAAAAGCCCGGTGGGGCTTCCGGGCCGCGCAATACGCAACCGGTTTCTGGATGAGGTTGAAAACGGCAATAAAAAACCCTTCAAATGTCCATACCAGTGCGTTAAAACATGCGACACGACTAAAAGCCCGTATTGCATAGCTCTTGCCCTTGCAGGCGCTAAAAAAGGCAAATTTAAAAACGGATTTGCCTTTGCAGGCGCAAACGCATACAGGGTCAATAAAATTGTCTCCGTAAAAGAGCTGATCCGGTCTTTGCAGATGGAGTTTTCACAATCCTGTTTCTGATGAATTTTAATATCAATTCTTCTTTCCCGCCACATATAAAAAATCATTTCCTTAATTTCCATTTGTTTTTATTTGATATATTTTGAAAAATATGATTTATTGCAGGCATATATAATTATTAATAAGCTGTTTTCGAAGAATTGAATAAAAAAAATCCGGAAAGATTTTATCTGTTTCCCTATTTTTGATAAATTTGAGCCTTTTATTGATTGTAAATAGATAGTATGGGAATTTTTTTTTGGACGCAGATGAACGCAGATTATCAAGATTTTAAATATATACAGATCAAACCCGGAAAATGCAGCAAAGAAGCGGGAATGCTGGGATGAGCCATGATTATCAAGTATTTGCTTCCTAAATCGCCTCCTGTCGTTTATGAATCCAAAGGGGATTCGGTCGTATTCGGCAGGGTGTCCGACATGGAAAACCATGTGGATGTTAATCTGGAAAAGGATGAATATATTTCACACCGGCATGCCCGTCTTTATTTTGACGGAAACGATTACTGGATAGAGGATCTGGGCAGTACCAACGGAACGTGGGTAAACGGAGAAATATTAAAAAAGAAAAAAAAACTGAGCAACGAAGATGTGATTCAGGTCGGCTGGACAATCATTTTTATTCAGAAGAAAGAAGAACCTGAAAAAGAACGGAAAAGAGAGATTACACGCGGAGATAATGTTAAACCCGGAACTGCGGTGAAACAAAAGCAGTCGGGTTTCAAGAAAATCATTCCTTCAAGCCAGCCTGCAAGCGAATTGACGATCATCAGCCCCGAGATTTCAAACATTCCTGCTTCATTCGATACCAGTCCCGATATCCTTGATAAACTGGATTTGCGTCCCGAAACTGCGGATAAGAGCATTAAACCGGTTGAAGATGAAAGCGGCGGAATTTCAGATTCCATTCCGGAAGGTGAGATTTTCAAAGAGGATGAGATAACTGAAAGATCTCTTCACTTTACCGGGGCTACAAAGAATGAGTTGCTGATAAAAACCTGGCAGCAGTTAAAAGCCTACAATGATCTCAGCAATATCCTGGGTGCGGCGAGCTCTTTTGATAATATCATAGATACTCTTGTAAATAATTTGCGAAAATCCATACCTAATGCTTTCAGGGGAGCAATCCTTTTGCCTGATAAAAAGGGTGAACTTCTCCTCAAGGCGCACTGGCCCGCGGGAAATCATTCCGTGAGCATGACGCTTGTAAAGCGTGCCTTTGATTCCTGTGAGTCTTTTTTATGGGCAATCCCTAAAGAAAAATCGATTGATGACGAAACCCCTCTCAGCGTAATCTGTTTCAATGTGCAGTCGGCCATTTACGGTCCCCTGCTGTTCGGCAGGGAAGCGATAGGGGTGATGTACGTTGATAATTTATA
>CAYVMK010000059.1:0-9107 GCA_964452445.1 uncultured Desulfonema sp.
GTCTTTTTTTTGAGCCGCCTCTTTTCTGAAGCAAAGAAGCGCTTCAAGAACGGCTAGTGTTTTCGGCTTAAGCTTTCCCGCTCCTTTAAATTTTAAAAAAAGCGGCTCGCCATTATCTTCAGACGGCCTGACCCTGCACAATATTTCGCATTCTTCCTTAACCCAGGACAAACGGCCTATGTCATCAAGCTCTTTTTCAAGAATTTCGGAAAGTGAAACAAGATGACGAACATCATTAAGCGCATAGTTAAGCATATCTGCAGAGAGAGGCCTTTCAGACCAGTCTTTTTTCTGATATTTCTTTTCAAGTTTTACATTAAATCGATCCTTAAGCACTGCTTCAAGTCCTGTCTCCTTCATGCCGAGAAAACGGGATGCAAGTTCGGTGTCAAAAAGATTCTTGATTTCGATGCCAAAATCCCTGAAAAGAGACCGCACGTCATAATCGGCCCCGTGGAATACCTTTATCACATCTTCCCGCATGAAAAGGGGCTTTAAGACCGATAAATCCTTCAGCTTTACGGTATCAATTGCAAAGGCGGTATTTTTTGAGGCAACCTGGAGAAGGCAGACTTTTTCCGAAAAATGGTACATCGAGTCGGCCTCAAGGTCGAAGCCGACTCTTTTTTCCGTTTCAATGCCTTTTAATGCCTTCTTCAGATCAGGCATGGTGTCAATCAGAGGTATAAGGCTAATCAAACATAAACCCTTTCTCGTTAAAGAGCCTCAGACAGGCGTCAACGACCGCAGTATCATACAGAATACCCTTCATGTTTGAAATCTCTTCGAGGGCGAAATCAATCCCGTAAGCGGGACGGTACGGGCGATGAGAGGAAATCGCCTCGACTACATCGGCCACGCTCAGTATCCTGGTTTCCGGAAGAATTTCTTCACCTTTGAGGCCTTTCGGGTATCCCGAACCGTTTATCCGTTCATGATGCTGCAAGATGATCGTGGCGATAGGCCAGGGAAATTCGATGTCTTTTACTATGTTATAGCCGGCCTCCGGATGAATTTGTATAAGCTGGAACTCTATATCGCTTAACCTGGAAGGTTTGCTTAAAATCTCAGCAGGCACCGATATCTTGCCGATATCATGGATTGCCGCAGCCATGTTAATTCCTTCCGCCTGTTCCGAAGAAAAATTCATCTCTCCGGCTATCATAGTTGCCAGTTTAGCGACTCTCACCTGATGCCCGGAAGTATAAGGATCTCTTATTCCCACCGTAAGGGCCATGGCTTGTACGATCCCGCTTATGGACTTTTGCAGTCTTTCAAAATTCTTTTTAAGTTGTTCTTCAGCTTCTTTGCGCTTGGATATGTCGGTCAATATCCCGCGCAATCCCACAATTTTATTTTCCCTGAATATAGGGCGGCTGGAAGCACGTATCCAGATTACTTCGCCGGATTTGCTGATGAGCCGGTACTCACTCGATTCGATAATGCCGGAGAGTTTTTTCTGAAACTGTTCCGCAACAAAAGGAAGATCTTCCGGATAGATAATTTTATGGAAAGGGCGGCCGACCATTTCGGATAGGGTATATCCCAACACAGAATGCACCTGAGGGCCGATATAAGTTATTGTTCCTTTATCATCTGTCAGAAAGAGAATATCATTTATGTTTTCAACCAGATCCCTGTATTTTTCCTCCGATTCAATCAGGGCATTTCCCCTTTGCTTGCGTTCAATTATCAATTCCGCTTCTTTCAATGCTCTTCGGACTGATGGAACAAGCCGCAGGAGTTTACCCTTAAGAATATAATCGGTTGCACCGTTTTTAAGTGATTCGACTGCAATATCTTCACCCATTTTCCCCGAAACAAATATAAAAGGCAGATCAGGGCGCCTCTCCCGTGCAATCGCCAGCGCGGAAAGCCCGTCATAAGACGGAAGGTTGAAATCGGCAAGTATTATGTCGAAACCGCCTTTACCGCAAGCGGCCAGAAAATCTTCCCTTGTTTCGACACGCGTTATTTCGCACTCAATACCTCCGTCTTCAAGCGTCTCTTTAATAAGATCAGAGTCGATCGGATTGTCTTCAAGGTTGAGAATCTGCAGCTTCTCTTTCATGATTTTCTTCCCGCCGGCAGCGGCGCATATTTAGAACATCGTACTTCGAAATTCGTGACTCGTGATCCGTTATTCGTTTCACGGTTCACTATTCCCGATCTCTGTTTTTTCGACTTTTACTCCTGGAATTCTAATTTTTCAACACATAATTGAAGCTTCCCGCCGCAAGCAGCGGCTATCTTCAATCTCACTTTATAAAAGTCTCCAGCTTTTTAAGATAATCATCAAAAGTCAGAACCGAGATTTCCGGGCTCAGGGGAATCGACCGGTCGGTGAGGGAGAGAATAATTCCATTTTCTATTGAAAGGGCGGAAAATGTTTTTTTAAGCCGCAGGATATTGTCCCCCATACGCAGGGTCGGAGTCTTATTCAGCTTGAATTCAACCGGCATCATGGTCTGGGCCGGCCCTTCCATGATAAGATCCACCTCAAGTCGGTTGTTTGTCCTTAAATAATAAAGCGGGAGACTCCTCCCCCTGTTCAGGAAAAATTTCACGGTTTCCTGGATACAAAAATTTTCAAAGAGAGCCCCGGCCATAGGACCGTTAATTAAATGCTCTTTTTCCCTTAATCCTGTGAAATAACAGACCAGGCCGCAATCGAAAAAATAGACTTTGGGCGACTTTGTAATCCGTTTCCCGAGATTATTATAATAGGGCGGCAACAGATAAACTATCCTGCCCGCCTCCAGAACTGAAAGCCAGTTCCTGATAGTAGAGACACTGACGCCGATATCCCCTGCAAAAGAGGAAAGATTCAATACTTGTCCGCATCGGGCGGCCAACAGCCTCATAAAACGCTGAAAGTCCCTGAGGTTTCCGATATTGTATATATTCCTTACATCCCGCTCCAGATATGTCTGCACATAGGAGCCGTACCAGTCTCCGGCTTCGATGGCCGCATCGATCACCAGTTCAGGATAACTTCCCCGCAGGCAGGCATCAACAAAATATTCGAGGGTATTTTCAAGGGGCATCGCCGCCTTTTTTTCATGTACCGAAAAAGGCGGCAGCTCCAGAAGCGCAATCCTTCCGGCCAGCGAATCTCCCAGACTTTTTATCATGGGAAACTGCTGGGAACCTGTAAAAACATAAATGCCTTTCCGGTCTCTATTTTTATCGATCCTCATTTTGATATAAGAGAGAATCTGGGGAGATAGCTGTATCTCATCCAGAATTACCTTTGTGCCTGCTGAATCAAGAAAAAAATTCGGATCAGAAACGGATTGCTCCCGGATGAGGGGATCGTCGAAACTGATATATTTATACTCCTTCAGGGTATTAAGAAGGAGCGTTGATTTTCCCGATTGACGTGGTCCGGTTACTGCAATGCTCGGAAAGGCATCAAGAAGGGCTCGTACTTTTGATTCAATTTGCCTGTTAAGATATGTCATGTGTCCAAAATACCCGAAACCGGAAACCTTGTCAATACATATTTAAATCATAATTTTAAATATGTATTGATCTGTTCGTAAAAAGTCTAAACCCCCGTTACTCCCGTGAAAAATCAACCTGCCCGAATCAGTTAATCGTACTTCGAACATCGAAGGAGACAAAGGGTTCAAGGAGCCAAGGATTCGAGGATTCAAGAGAAAAACCTCACTGCCTCATGCCTTCTCCTGCCGGATACTCAATCCTTCCGGATTACAGACATGGATGTCCATGCCGGATACCCGCTTCATATACCCGGGCACCGAAACGGGACAGATGAGGTGGTTATTTCCGCGTTTGTAGAAGCTCCGGAATATTTTCAGAGCGTCGCCTTTGAACTGATCGGGATTCCACGGTCGGTCTGCCGATACCCAAGACGCCCGCCACTTTTGTTGTTTCCAGCTGGCCGCCGCTTTGCCGCATGATATATTCAAAAAACATGGTGAATTTTTCAGGATCGCGGAAAGCAAAAAGCTTCTGGATATCCCTCGCGAAAAAGGAATTGATCCATTCCCGGTAGAATCCGGGCTCTTTGGTTGCAGACAC
Organism: uncultured Desulfonema sp.; assembly: GCA_964452445.1. Classification (GTDB taxonomy): domain Bacteria; phylum Desulfobacterota; class Desulfobacteria; order Desulfobacterales; family RPRI01; genus RPRI01. Next base: position 4,048 of record CAYVMK010000059.1, read on the forward strand.
GAGCGCCTGAGGCAGACCGCCATGATAATGCGTCTCTTCAAAAGAGACGCATTATCAAAGGCGGCAAGCTCATCCCATAAAACTGGAGGTAGATGAACAAGACGTTTCCTGCCCGTCAGTGTGTCGCTGAATTTCCTGCTCGCGGCAAGGGTTGAAGAACCGGTGGCCATGATCTTCAGATGGGAAATCTTGGCGCCATCAGAACTCATCGCTCGAACCTTCTCTATTCGATATTCGATATCTTCATGCTGAAAGCGTAAACCAGAACGTTGCTCCTTCCCCCACTTTCCCTTCCGCCCATATTTTACCGCCGTGCCGGTGGATGATTCTCCGGACATTGGCAAGTCCGATGCCGGTGCCTTCAAACTCATCAGTTCGATGGAGACGCTGAAAGATACCGAAAAGTTTATCGACGTATTTCATGTCAAAACCTGCTCCGTTGTCTTTTACATAGACGCATACCTCACCCTTTTCGCCGCAGGCGCTTCCGATCTCGATTACCGCGTCGGTTCGCATTTTTGTAAACTTGAAGGCATTTGAAATAAGATTAACAAATACCTGCCGGAGCATCGCATTGTCGCCGTAAACCTCAGGAAGTGGTCCGACTTTCCAGTCGATATTCTTACTCCTTGAGTCCGCCTGAAAGTCTTCTAATATTTCTCTTACAAGGCTGTCGAGATTTGTCTTTCTTTGCAGCATCTCCGCCCGGCCCATCCGCGAAAAGGCGAGAAGGTCATCGATCAGCCTGCCCATTCTTATTGCCGAATCCGTAATGGTTTTCAGGTAGTGTTTATTCTTATCATCAAGTAATCCGGCGGCGCGTTTGTTCAGGAGTTGCGTATATCCGGTAAGATGCTGAAGTGGAGACATTAGATCATGCGATACCGAATAACTGAACGCCTCAAGCTCCTTGTTCGCCGCTACAAGCTGGGCGGTGCGCTCCTGCACGCGCAGATCGAGTTCAGCGTTAAGTTTACGAATCTCCTCTTCCGCACGCTTCCTGTCGGTGATGTCAACAAACATTGCCCTTGTGCCTGTTACTTTTCCATTCATGTCTGTTTCAGGCACGGCGTTAAGCAATGTCTCTATAATCCGGCCATCCCGTGTAACCAGTTGACGCTCCTCTTTACCGAAACTTCCAGACAGAGCATGCCGGTAACCACCTCGCTCAAGCAATTCGGTGCGGGATTCCGGAGTGTAAAAATCGGATAGGGGACGTTCCTTCACTTCATCGTAAGCATAACCGAGAACGCTCGAGAACAAAGTATTGCAGTCGGCTATAACGGGAGATCCTTCTTCATTGCGGGTGATGACATACATCGCCGGAGCCTCATCAAACAGAATGCGATAACGATGCTCCAACTGCCTGACAGATTCCTCAGCCAACTTTTGCTTAGTAATGTCGCGCGCTGTGGAAAGAGCTCCTGTTACATTTCCATCTTCGTCTTTCAGAACCCGGCACCACCAGGCAAGGAGCCGCTTTTCGCCGTCCTGGCACCGCTGCCAGCTTTCAACATAGATAATGTTTTCGTCACCGTTGAAGATAGGCTTCACCAGATTGTACGTCTCCTGCTCTCCTTCGAAATAGTAAGCGGCTTCCTTCCCTATAACCCCCTCTCCGAAAAATTCGATGCCAGGCCCGTTCGCCCACGTGTAAATCTTGTTTGCGTCCACTTCCATGATGATATCCGGAATGGCAGACAGAAGAGCCTCCTGGCGGGCCGATAGAGAAAGCAGCGCATCCTCAGCCTGCATGCGCTCTGTAATTTCTTTCTCCAGATTCTTGACGGAGGTGTATGTTTCTTTAAGTTTTGCCGCCATTTCATTTGTCGCACTGGCCAGATCACCCAGTTCGTCATTCCGGTCCATGTTTATGCGGTATTCCAGATTGCCACCGCCGATCACCTCCGCTCCTTCGGCAAGCAGATTCAGCGGCCTGCTGATTTTTCGCGAGAAGAACATGCCCAGAAAGCCCGCCGTTATGCAAATAACCGCAACGCTGCCGAATGCTATCCATGCAAGACGCACAACAGGCGCGAAGGCTTCGGCCTGTTCTATTTCGGTGATGATGCACATCCTGAATTCAGGCAGCCAGTTATACGCTCCGATGACAGGCACTCCCCGATAATTATTGTAGAAACCAAATCCGTCTTTGCCTGAAAGACCAGCCTCTATACCCTCGGTGCGGACAGTTTTTTTAAGGACATAGTCTTTACCAAGCCGCGGTTCGGAGACAAAGAAGTTGAAAGTGTTCACAAGGTATGTATCGAGCGTCCTGCTGTTGCCGCTCTGCAGGGCCATGATTTCAGAAAGCTCCCCAAGGTTAAGCCGGCCGGCCAGAACGGCAATCAGATTCCCGTCCATCGCCTTTACGGGCGTGCTCACGGTCATTGCCGACTGCTCCAGTGAAGGCGAATAGTAGCTGCCCTCAAGATATGTGCGGCTTTTGCCTTCAATAAAATATCTGTGTTTATCTCGGTATTTTCCGTCCTGTTTCTCATCAGTTGAGGCCGATATATGGCCTTCTTTGAAACACATTATAAAAAGCTCGATGAAATCTCCGTATTTCAGGCGAGGTTTCAGATGCTCCTCAATGATGTTTCTGTGTGCCCTGCGATAAGAGGGGTCGGATCTATCATGTGATGTCGCCATAACCGATGCATATTTCCTTACCAGGGGCCGCTGTGCCAACTCTTCGATGCTGTTTTTGCTGTCCTTAACCCATCTTTCCAGTTCCCTGCTCTTTAAGATGTTGGCACTCACGAGGTGATCCGTTGTTTCCCGCAGGATAGCCCGCTTCCCGATGTCGTAACCCATGTATCCGACGATTCCCGTGGGCGCGATCGCCGTCAGGAGAAAAAGGACGGTCAACCTTGCCGTAATTTTCATTTGACTTTTCCTCCGTAGATTTCATTTATAAACCGCATGGTATATGCCTGATCAACATCGAACGGCTTTTCAAGCAGGCCCTGATCAGAGAGTGTGCCGTACATCTCACGCCGGATATCTGGTTCCATCCAGCCTATCCGGTCATCCCCTGTGTCCACCAGCGGCAGCATGGCTTCCATCATTGCCGTTTGCATATCGGAATCCTGATCATGGACATATTTCAACGAAACAATCACTGCCTGTCTGTGATCCCCCGCAGCCGAATATCATAATGCCTGATAGAATAAGCAATGCCGGGGTTCTTGTTAAATTTCTCATATAACCTTCTGGTTGGGCGGTTATCACTGATCAATCTTCCTCATCCTCGACTATCGTGCCTCGTAATTTGCGCCTGGTCATCCGCTCACTTGTGACTGTTCCTGATCCCCTGGCCCCTGATCCCCTGTTCCCGGATTATACAAATTTGTAGCCTCTGTCACGGAACAAACACAGACAGGCATCCACAACTGCCGGATCATAGAGAATTCCTTTATTTTGAATTATTTCTCCGAGAGCTTTTTCCATACCCTGCGCGGGCCGGTATGGCCGGAACGAAGAAATCGCTTCAACAACATCGGCCACGGCTATTATGCGGGCTTCCATGAGAATCTCTTCACCCTTCAGCCCTGCCGGATATCCGGAACCATTTAGCCTTTCATGGTGTTGTAAAACAATCTGTGCTATCGGCCAGGGAAATTCAACATCTTTCAGAATATCATATCCGGCCCGGGGGTGGATTTTTATCAGTTTGTATTCAATTTCGCTCAATCTGGAAGGTTTGCTCAGGATCTCAGCCGGGATCGCCATCTTGCCGAGATCATGAATCACTCCGGCCATGCGGATGCCGTCTGTCCGGTTGATATCAAGACCCATTTCCGTCGCTATGGCGCGGGAGAGATCGGCCACCCTCTTCTGATGTCCTGCAGTATAGGGGTCCCTCGTTTCAACAGTAATGGCAACAGCCTGGATGGTTGCTCCCAATGCCGCCCTTAACCGTTTAAAACTATTATCTAATTCTTCCTCCGACCGCTTCCGCTCTGTTACATCTCTTACGATTCCCCTGAATCCTGTTTTAACGTTATTTGAATCCGTTATCAGAGACACAACCATTTCAACAAAACATTTTGAACCATCTTTCCTGATAAGTTCCCAGTCAAATGCCTTGGTGGGTATTCCTGTCCGATATACCTCATTAAAGACCTTGAAAATTTTTTTAGCATTTTCATCATCCGTGAATTCACGGTTATTCCTACCCATCAACTCATTCTCAGAATATCCAATTATCCTGCATGTTGAAACGTTAAAAAAAGTAAAATTACCCGCAGTATCCACTTCAAAATAACCATCTTCAATATTTTCAAGGATGTTACGGTATCTCTTTTCACTCTTCCCGAGAGCCAGCTTCGCCAGAACCTCCCCGGTCACGTCCCGGGCCATACTACGCACCACCGGCTCCAGCACGCCCTCCGTGCGCAGTGTGTTGCGATACTCCCAGAAGCGCGCCTCCCCGTCCCGGGTCACGATCTTCATGATGCCGGTTGCCGCCCCGTCGCGCTGAATAGCCTTTATATAATCGTTGAACTCGTTCCGGCGGGCTTGCGGCAGCATGTCGGGAATGCACAGACCCACAACTTCTTCGGGCGCGAAGCCCCCGGCCCGCGCTGCGGCGGCGTTGACCGAAAGCAAAGTTCCTTTCAGGTCGTGTGTACAAATCAGGTCCGTCGCATTTTCAACAAGGTCCCGGTAGCGTTCCTCGCTCTCACGCAGCTCCTTCTCTGTTTTTTGCCGCTTCGCCTCTTCCCGGACAATTCCCCGTGCTCTCATGCCGTAAAAGGAAAAAACAGCGCTGCCAAGAAAAAGCAGTCCTATGACAAAAATGAGTTTATTCCTGAAACTTTCCAGAGATGCCAGGAGTTCATCCTCACTCGATGCAACAATTATGGTCCAGAAAGTATCTCCGATTTTGACAGGCAAATATACGGCATGCTTCCTGACGGTTTCTGTTTTCCGGCCCTTGATTTGATCAAAAGTATATGTGGCATCACCCGGACTTCCTTTCACCATCTCCTTTGCCACGGAAATAACGGAAGGAAAATCTTTCCAGTTTTCAAAAAAGGATTTTACGTTATGCC
>CAYVMK010000060.1:0-9086 GCA_964452445.1 uncultured Desulfonema sp.
ACGTTTATTGGCAATGCCTCCACAAATTGAAAGATAAATTTTTTGCTTTTCAATTGAAAGCTGGTAAGAATTGAGCAAAACAAAAAATCAATATTACAGGAAGGAGTGATTTGCTCTTTATTCGAAAAATGAGCGGTCGTACTTTAATATTTTTCTACTTGTATTCAATAGGTTGAACCGATTCTTCGAATTAAGGCTTGAATCTGACTTTATTGAACTATCGGCATGACCTTTTATCGTGAAATCAATTATGTGGGGATAGACCATTGTAAGATGGGTTCTTTTTTTGTCTCGACACAGTCCCGCAGATATAAATTGATCAGATTCTGATATGGCATGCCAGTCTTTCTGGATAATCCCTTGAAATACTCAATGGTTTCCTTATCGAGACGAATAGTGACCTGCGTTTTTAATTCCTTTATATAAGGATTCTTCTGTCCTTTCATTTTACTGAAATCGTATTCTTTTCTCATGACACTTTTCTCCAATAATTTTCTTCTTCACGTTTAGTGCCTTTTCTGGCTGAAATAATCCTTATGATCGAACCTTCTTCTCTGAAGCAATGACATACGATAAGTATCCTGAGTCTTTGTCTCACACCCACAATCAAAAACCTATCTTCATCATCCGAATGGTCGGGATCAAAATACCTGATCGCGTTTTCATCGTAAAAAACTGTTTTAGCTTCGTCAAATGAAACCCCATGCTTTATCTTATTGGCCTCATTTTTCTTATCGTCCCACGAAAATATAATCATAATTATATGATAATTATTATGTATTATTTGTCAATACAAATCTTGTTGTAAGGCATCTGTGGTTCTTGACAATTATATACCAAGTGGTCCTAAAAATGGGCCATAAAATACGAACATTTCAATCGGAACAACATATTTTCGAGGAAATTATAAAAATTAGACGAATTAATTTCGGTCCGTTTTCACTTCCTGGCGGATTGGAACCAAAAACATATTCCTGCTATTTCCGGCAGCGGTCCAGTTCAATGTCGTGTTCTGATATCGGGTCTTCCATCGGCTCAAGATGAGTAAACACGGTAACATAAGACATCGCCCCGCGGATGTCGGCTTCCAGTTCCTCGAGCAGCTCATGGCCCTGCTGCACTGTCCACGCCCCGGGGACAAGCACATGTACCGATACAAAGCAGCGGGCTCCGGATTGCCTTGTCCGCAGCGCGTGAAACCGGATTCCCCTGCTCTTATATTTATCCAGAACCGTTGATACTTCTTTGCACTCATGCTCCGGCAGAGCGGAATCCATGAGACCAAGCACCGAATTCCTTACCAGCCTGAAGCCTGTCCATACAATATAGCAGGCAACGCAAAGCGCTATAACCGGGTCGAGGAATTGCCGGCCTGTAAGAGCTACTGCGGCCACCCCGCCTATCACGCCTATTGAAGTCCAGACATCGGTCATAAGGTGATGTGCGTCCGCTTCAAGGGTAACGGAGTTGTTTTTCTTCCCGGCAGAAAGCAGGGTGCGGGCAACCATAAAATTTATCAGAGATGCTGCGGCAGATACAGCCAAACCGGCGCAGGCCTGTTCAATAGGCCTTGGGTTTATGAGCCTGTTAAACGCCGCAATTCCGATGCCGGCTGCCGCAATGAGAATCAGTGCGCCTTCCGCGCCGCATGCAAAATATTCAGCCTTGTCATGTCCGTAAAGGTGATCTTCATCAGGCGGACGGACAGCTATTGTCAGCATGGCCAGCGCTATGCAGGCGCCCAGAAGGTTAACCAGTGATTCAGCCGCATCCGAGAGCAGGCCGACCGATCCGGTAAGCAGATATGCAATGCTTTTCAATGTTATTGTGGCAATTGCCGCTGCTATCGAAATCCATGCATAGTGTGTGAGGGATGAACGGTCCATATACCTATTCTTTCTCTGCCTCCCAATGTATTTTCTCTGGCACTCTATGAAACATTCTGAAATTTCTTTTGTAATATATTCGCTGAGTAAGGCAAAAGCGCCCTGATTATTGACTTCATATTTTCCTTCAGCCATTGCCGCCGGATTATTCTCCTTGACCTATTCCTTCTTCTTCAGCAGGGCGGCAAGATCTGAAAACGGCTTGTGAGAGGAGGCCGGCTCCTGACCACCGCCCGGGACTTCAGCGCCGTACCATTCCGCGTCAAGACACCGTGAATGCTCATTGTCGTGGCAGTAGATGCATAACAACTCCCAGTTGCTGCCGTCGGCAGGATTGTTGTCGTGGTCATGATCCCTGTGGTGAACCGTCAGTTCTTTAAGCTTTTTGCCTGAAAATTCGCGCCCGCACTTTCCGCATACATGCGGAAAGAGTTTCAGCGCCCGCTCCCGGTAAGTCTTTTCCCGAAGCTCCCGGTTGCGCCGGACCTCGGCAATTATCTGTTGCTGTCTTTCTGTTTCCGTTTGCGTTTCGTCTTGTGACATATACAGCATCCTAACCCCGATAAACGGGATAAGTGCGTTAACGAAATTATTTTTTCCGGAAAAGCACGGAAAATAATTTCTAACTTACTAAAATCAACTTTAGATTATCTCTGCGGTTCAATAATTACTTTTAGAGATTCCCCCGCCCCGGCGACAAGCCGAAAACCAAGCCCCGTCTCTTTCAGACTTAGCCTGTGTGTAATCAACTCTCTTACGGGCACGCGACCGGCGCGGATGATTTCCATCGCCACGATGGTATCGAAAGGACTGCTGCCGTAAGAAGGCATCAATTTTATCTCATTGCGCCAGAAGTCATTAACCGGCACAGGGATATCAACGCCCGGTTCTGTGGGGGCAAAAAAGAGAACGGTGCCGCCACGATCCACCGATTGCAGCGCCTGAGAGAAGGAAGAGGGGGATCCATTGCAGATGATGACAAGATCGGCGAGCCGATTATCATTGAGCCGGCGGAAGATACCAGGGACATCTTCCCGGGCATGGATTGCCGCATCCGCCCCGAATTGCCTCGCCATCTTCAGGCGGTATTCGCTGATGTCTGTCGTGATTATCCGCCCCGCGCCAAGGGTGCGCGCAAGTAACAGGTGGAGCATCCCGGAAATACCGCTGCCGAGGATAAGCACCGATTGCCCCGGTTGAAGACCCGCGACTCTCTGCCCGCGAATAACACAGGCCAGCGGTTCGATAAACGCACCATCATCAAAAGAAACCCCGTCGGGCAGGAGAAAGACCCCCCGGTCAACATTCAGTTCGGGAACCCGCACATACTCGGCAAAACCACCGGGGTCATAATTTGTGGTATGTAGAGTCTCACAGGCGGTGTGATAACCTTTCAGGCAGTAATAACAGGTATTGCAGGGAATGTGGTGGGAGACGAAGACCCTGTCGCCAATTTTATAACGCTTCACATCTTTTCCTGTCTCGGTGATTTCTCCTGCAATTTCATGACCGAGAACGAGGGGCGCCCTTTTGATGCGGTACCACTCCATGACATCACTGCCACAGATACCGCTGGTTATTACCTTTACCAGTATCTCGCCAGGGCCGATCCGTGGTGTTGGCATCTCCTCCAGGCGAACGTCCCTGTTGTTGTAATACATTGCTACACGCATTTTGGTCTGTCCGGTCCGTTTATCGGGGTCAGATAATAGCATACTGCTCGCACGCATTTTACCATTTTATGGTTACTGTTATTCATCGTCCTTAAGACTATTGAAGAGATCATTGGCCTCTTCCGGGGTGTAATTTTCGTGAATAACAGAACGCAGGGACCTTATCATGGCTACAGGATGGGGGTTTTGCCAGATATTCCTCCCGAGATTTATACCCACGGCGCCTTTTTGCATTCCATCATAAACAAACTCAAATACCTCAAGCTCCGTTTCACATTTGGGACCGCCTGCCATAACCACCGGAACGGGACAACCATTTGTAACCCGGTCAAAGTCTTCACACCAGTAAGTTTTTACTACCCGCGCCCCTGTTTCGGCGGCGATACGACAGCATAGGGCAAGGTACCTGGCGTTTCGCTTTTCCAGTTCTTTACCCACAGCCGTGACAGCCATCACGGGGATACTGTAATCTTCACATATATTGACGAGATCTGCAAGATTTGTCAGTGATTCATGCTCGTAATCGCTGCCTACAAAGACGGACATGCCGACAGCCGCTGCATTGAGACGGATGATCTCTTCTATGGAAGTAGTGATGGACTCATTTGCCAGATCCTTACCGATTACGCTGGCGCCCCCGGAAACCCGGAGGATAACAGGCTTGGTATTTGCGGGGTCCACCGCGGAACGCAAAACGCCTCTGGTGACGAAGATGGCATCGCAGTGAGGAAGAAGCGGTTTGATGGTTTCCCCGGGCCTCTCCAGACAGGTTGTGGGACCTTGAAAATAGCCGTGGTCTATGGGCAGAAAAAAGCAATGGCCATCCGGTTGAATAAGCTGTGATAAACGGTTTTTCATTCCCCAGTTCATATTAGATATCTCCTTCCGAACCCCGATAAACGGGACTTTTTTAAGTATCCCCTTGAGGGGTGTAAGTAGTTGCTTGAAATTATTACCACGCCGAAAAAAAAGTCAAAATTGAAGCTGTTTCGGTTCAAACCCTTCCGCCGCTCCATCTCAACTTGGTTTTTAAAACATCGAAATAATCCTGTCCGGGAATTGTTATCATATTTACCGGTTGAGCCCCTTTTTGGATTACCAGAAGATCCTTCCTGCTGATTTCCATGCCCTGCTGTCCGTCAAACGTAAGCATTATATGAGATGACTGCTTTTCAAGTTTGATTTTAATGACGGATGAATCAGGAACTATAAGAGGACGGTTGGTCAGCGTAAAAGGGCATATCGGCGTCATTATTATCGCCGGAACGGACGGATGAATGACAGGCCCTCCCGCAGCAAGAGAATAGGCGGTTGATCCGGTAGGTGTTGAAACGATAAGTCCGTCGGCCCTGTAAGTAGTCAGGTAATGATCATTTATATAAGTTTCAATATGCGCAAGCCTTGCAAGCGCCCCCTTATTAATTACAACATCATTTAGAACCTGTTCGCAGGCAATCTCTTTTCCGTTTCGTAATACCTTGACAAGAAGGCGCATTCTCGGACTGGTTGAAAATCTCTTTTTTAAAACGGCTTCGGCAGCGGTAAAAAGACTCTCCTCGGATGTCTCAGCGAGAAAACCGACCTCTCCGAATTTTACCCCCAGAACCGGAATATTCCGGTCACCTATCCAGCGGACAGCGCTTAAGAAAGTCCCGTCTCCTCCAAGCACGAAAACACAAAAAAGCCCGGGCGGAGCCTTTCTGATTTTACCGGAAACCATCCCGTTTGGCGGCAGGTATTCTTTCCTGATAACATCAACATTTTTTAAGCGCAGCCATTTATCAAGTTCATCGGCCTTGCATATAGCCTTGGGGTCTTCCTTGACAACCATGCCTATTCCGATTTTTTTTAAAGGATTTTTGTTCAAAATTAATCAGCTCCTGTCTATTGCCCTGCAATAATATTGATGTGCTCGTAAAAAGTCAATTAATCGGAATGTGATATCTGTTACAAAGTCGCCAGCATCTGAGCAACCGTCATCTTGATTCTCCCGGAAATGCCGAAAGCTTCTTTAAAATCCTTTTCAAGACCGGCCATCTCCGTATAAAAAAGAGTCCGGTCGAACTTCAAATACTCTTTGTCGCTGCAGCGGGCATTGAATTCACCGCACCCGGCACCCGTTTTTTTCTCCCCGCCCGGCATGATTATCTCGTGGGGAAGGCCGTGCAGCCTGCATATCATAGGCCGGTATTCATACAAAACACAAATCCCTTCATAATTAAGCGGGCACAAAAGGCGAACCGGAATGCCCGCCTTGTCAAGTTCGTCCGTCAGCCTGCAAATCGAAAGAGCCCTTTCCTGTATTTCCGCGCGGTTTCCCCGCTCAAGTGTTTCAAAGCCTTTTTGTAAATATAGATACTCTGCGAATGTATGGTGGTAAAATCTGGTGAAACAGCAGTTCTCTTCACATCCTCCGCAGCAAAAACCATAATAATTTGCCGTTTCATTATATTTTTCACCCATTTTTTTGTAAATAACTTCCAGCCGGCACATCAAGGGGATGAATTTTTCTTCACAGGATGTTATCTTTTCTATCACAGGATTCACAGTGTCCATACCGGCAGTCATCAAACAAGAGGTGAAGGGAAAAATATTTTGGAATAAAGATCAAGGGCATACCGGTCAGTTATGCTTGCAATAAAGTCGCAGACAATCCTTTCATAAGTTTCCTCGCCAAGATGCTTTTTACGGTATATGGCAGCCATCTCCATGTTGGCAAGCTCCATGTGAAACATCTTTTCATCTTTTACAAGACAGGAATACAGTTCGGAAAGGATCTTCTTAGCCTTCATAAATTCATTATGAACTTCATATGAACGGTAAACATTATCATAAAGAAATTCTCTTAATTTTGTCATTGCGCCGTATATGTCATCGCTCATTTCAAGACAAAGGTTACCGCCGGATACCTTAGTTGAAAAGACAAGATTCTTTATCATCGTTGTGGCGCGTTCGGAATGGGTTCGTCCCAGAAGCTTCAAGCATGATTGAGGAATCTGATCCGCGCGAATTACGCCGCTTCTTATTGCATCGTCAAGGTCATGGTTCAGGTATGCCATTATGTCCGCAATACGGACAACCTGTCCTTCAACAGTGCATGCCTTCTCCTCAGGATTATCGGGTATGATTTTCCCATAACCCTTTGAATGTTTTAAAATTCCGTCCCTGACTTCATAAGTCAAATTGAGTCCATTCCCCTTGTTTTCAAGAAGATCGACAACCCGAAGGCTTTGCTCATTGTGAGAAAAGTCGGGAGAATATATCTCTTTTAAAGCCGTCTCCCCACCATGCCCGAAAGGCGTGTGTCCCAGATCGTGACCGAGGGCAATTGCTTCCGTCAAATCCTCGTTCAGCCTCATGGCCCGTGCAATGGTTCTTGCTATTTCAGAAACCTCAAGTGTATGGGTCAGGCGCGTCCTGTAATGATCTCCGAGTGGGGATAAAAAGACCTGGGTCTTGTGTTTCAGTCTTCTGAATGCATTCGAATATACGATCCTGTCCCTGTCCCGCTGAAACGCGGTTCTTATGGAACACGGCGCTTCCTTTCTTGCACGTCCCTTCGACTTTGAACTGAGGCATCCGAAAGGGGACATGAATCCTTCTTCACGCTTCTCAAAATTTTCACGAATTGACATAAGACATTACCTGTAATAATTATTGATAGCTTCGTAAAAAGTTCAAACGTTACCACGAAGGCCACGAATCCGCCTGAGGCGGAGAAGAAAGAAAAAATATAATCTTTTTTTAAGATTCGTGTACTTCGTGGTTTTATAAAATTATTACGCTTTTACGACTTTTTACGAGTCCGCCAAATTTATTCACATGCATAATCAATTGTAAAGAACTATTTTTACAGGTCTATTGAAAAATAATGGATGGGCATTATTTAATTTTAGGCGAAACAACCGACTTCATTACGGGTGATCCGATACCGGATACCCATGATGAGCGGTACAGGCAAAATATTGCCCGTCTCCTTGTGAATGTGAAATTATACAATAAGACGGATATAAAACCACGCCATGAACTTTTAGTTAAGGCCGGAGAAAAAAAAGCAATAATCAGGGTCGATTTTCTTATTACCACGGAAAACCGGATCTGCATGATAATAAAATACGGACCCGGCTCAATAACTACACGCCATCGCCCGGCCATTGCAGCCTCAAGACTCGTTGCCGTTTATCAGGTTCCGGTTGTTGTCGTGACAAACGGGGTGGATGCGGACATTCTTGACGGGTCAACCGGCAAAATAATTTCAAACGGGCTTGATGCTATCCCCACCAAACCGGAGCTTTTGAAGCTTTCGGGAAAATTCGCTTTCGGCGAAATCCCGGAAAAGAAGACTGAAGCCGAATCAAGAATATTATACGCCTATGAGGTTGACGGGAGCTGTCCCTGCGATGACACGATCTGCAGAATCGATCCTGAATAAGGAGTTTGTGATGAATCATGAAGATTTTATGAGAGAAGCGCTTGCGCTGGCAGAAGCGGCGTTTAAAGAAGGGGAATTCCCGGTTGGCTCCGTTCTTGTTTATAAAAATAAAATCCTTGCGACAGGCGCGAGAAAAGGAACCGCCGAAGGCTTTGCAAACGAAGTCAACCATGCCGAAATCATGGCTTTGAGAAATCTTGCCGGAAGGAAAGAGTGTAACGAAATAAGCAGGCAGGCGATAACGCTTTATTGCACCATGGAGCCATGCCTTATGTGCTTCGGCGCCATCTTGCTGTCCGGTATCGGAAAAATAGTATATGCATATGAAGATGTGATGGGAGGAGGAACCGGATGTGATATTGAACCCCTCTCCCCATTATACAGAAACAGCCTTATAGAAATAATTCCCGGTATATTGCGAAAAGAAAGCCTTGATATTTTCAAGGCTTTCTTTTCAAACCCTTCGAATTCCTACTGGAAAGGAAGCCTTCTGGCAGACTACACTCTCGCGCAGAAAGATTAATTTTCCGGCAATGCTTTTCGCTCTTGCGCCCAATCCCGATAAACGGGATAAGTAAGTTTACGAGATTATTTCCTGCCACTCTTTTCAGCACCCCCTTGAGGGGTAGAAAAACGCAGGAAATAATCTCTTACTTACTAACACACATTTAGGAGCCGTTACGAAATAACTATTACATTTCTGACCATTTCGTTACGGCTCTTTACACGATAAATTTGTTCTAATCACCTGCCACGCCCGGAGCGGGCACAACAAAGCATGAGAATACAGGCGCCAGGAGCCGGAATAACCATGGTTTTGTTTTTCTTCTGTATTCTGACTCCTGTATTCTCATATAAATTAGATGGTGGGTTTTGACCGGACACTACTGTTGACAACTATATTAAAATGGATTAAATAAGAACAGCACTTAATTGTAAATATCATTATAATTTCAGCCGGTTTAGTATAATTATAATCCATACATTATTGAGGCAAACCACCCCGTGAAAGATATTAAACCTCGTCCTGACCATAAAATATAGTAACTATTCAGCCACAGATTCACACAGATGAACGCAGATAGATTTAAATAC
>CAYVMK010000061.1:0-9073 GCA_964452445.1 uncultured Desulfonema sp.
ATTTTCTTGAGTCCGGCAGCCCTGCCGAGCAGACCGTCAATATCTTCTTTTGTCAAATCCAGTATAGTCAGAATATCTTTTTTCACGACACCCTCTGATTAACAACAAATGTAACTATTCAGAAGTCAGGAGTCAGGAGCCAGAATCCAGAATAGAGGCAGTGTATGCCTCCAGCAACTTGCTGACTTCTTCAAGTTGAGACATTAACTGCAAAGTATCACCATAACCAATATCTTTCGCTACAATTAAATAGTTTCCATCCGGAAATGGCCCTTTTGTGCGATCTCGGTGTCAATCTGCGGGATTTCTTGTGCGGCATACATTGCGTATGCCTTAAGCGCAATCCCTTGATTTCCTTGAGCTTGCCCAAAATTGCCGATTTCCGAATTGGAAACTCAACTGTGTCCAAACTTTGTTTCCGGATGGACACTAACTATTATTGGCATTATTTCAGAGAATCTTTTCATTCTGGCTCCTGAGCAGTTGCCAACAAACCCGACTCGCGGCCATTGCCTTATAATATTTCATCCAGGCACTTTACAAGCGCGTCTATCTCTTCCCTGCCTATAATAAGGGGTGGAACGAATCGCAGTGTATTACCCTGTATGCAGTTTACAAGAAATCCCTTCTCAAGGCACTTATTGACCAGGGGCTCCCCTTCCACATCAAGCTCCATTCCTATCAAGAGTCCTATCCCGCGCACATCCTTTACGGACGCGTGCCTGCTTTTAAGCCAAAGGAGCCTTTCCATAAAATATGCGCCGATCTTACGGCAATTATCAACGATTTTTTCCTCTGAAAGTATCTTCAGAACTTCAAGCGCAGCGGCTGTTATTACGGGAGTTCCTCCGAATGTCGTTGCATGAGAACCATGCCCGAATGCCGAAGCTACGCGCTCTTTTGCAAGCATGGCGCCTATCGGAAGTCCGTTTCCGAGCGCCTTGGCGAGGGTCATTATATCCGGTTCAACCCCCGAATGCTGATACGCAAAAAGCCTTCCGGTTCTTCCTATTCCTGTCTGTATTTCATCAAAAATGAGAAGCGCGCCGGTCTTATCGCACAGTTTTCTTACTTTTTTCAGATAATCCGGATCGGGACAGCGAACTCCTCCCTCCCCCTGCACAGGTTCAAGAATTACAGCGCATGTGGACGGTCCTATTCTGCCCGCCAGGGCTTCCGCGTCGTTAAACGGCACAAAATCAAATCCTTCAAGAACAGGGTCATAGCCTTTTTTGATCTTATCCTGCCCTGTCGCGGATAAGGTAGCCATTGTCCGTCCGTGAAAAGACCTCTCCATGGAAATTATTCTGCACCTGCCTTTTTCGCCGTTTCCGTTGAAATACTTGCGGACCAGTTTTATCGCAGCCTCATTTGCCTCCGCTCCGCTGTTGCAGAAAAAGACCCTGTCCGCAAAACTGTTTTCAACAAGCCACGACGCAAGTTCAACCTGGGGAATTGTATAATAAAGGTTGGATACATGGAAAAGAAGATCGGCCTGGCTGCAGAGGGCCTTTACCACCCTTGGATGTGCATGCCCGAGGCTGCACACCGCCACTCCTGCAACAAAATCGATGTAGGACTTTCCTTCGGTATCCCAAACCACACAACCCTTACCCTTCTCAATTACAACGGGCGGGCGCTTATAAGTTGCGGCAATCACCTTCTCAGCCTTTTCAACAATATTATTCTTCATTTCCTTACTTCCGTTCCAATACCCTTGTCGGTAAACAGCTCGAGCAGCAGGGCATGTCTTTTTTCCCCGTTTATTATGTGAACCTTCTCAACACCGTTTTTCAGAGCTTTCACGGAGCATTCAATTTTCGGGATCATTCCTCCCGATATGATCTTATCATCCACCATCTTCCCGACAGTGGCGGAATCAATCGAAGATATCAGATTGCCTGAAGCATCAAGCACACCGTCAACATCCGTAAGCAGGATAAGACGGCCCGCTGAAAGCGCCATTGCAATGCTGCACGCAACAAGATCGGCGTTAATATTGTAAGTCTCGCCTGATTTGCCGGCGCCGACAGGCGCAATAACGGGAATAAACCCCTTTTCAGCAAGTGTATTTATTATCAGCGGATCGACCTTTGTAACCTGCCCGACAAGTCCCGGATCTATTATTTCCGGCGGCGTATTTTCATCTTTCCGGTAAACGATGTGAAGCTTCTCTGCAAGGATCAGTCCGCCGTCTTTTCCGCTCAGGCCTACGGCTTTTCCCCCATGCCGGTTTATCTGCGCAACTATCTCCTTGTTGACCTTGCCGCCCAGTACCATCTCCACAACATCCATGGTCGGTTCATCTGTAAGCCGCATTCCCCTCACAAATGTCGATTCTATTCCCATCCGGGAAAGCACCTGACTTATCTGGGGCCCGCCTCCGTGAACAATCACGGGATTAAGCCCGACAAACTTCATCAGAACTATATCCCGCGCAAAATCTTCTTTCAGCTGAACATCCGACATTGCATGTCCGCCGTACTTGATAACGATTGTCATGCCGTAAAACTGCCTGATATACGGCAGAGCCTCAATCAGGATGTCTGCTACGTTTGGAGTCATCTTACTACCATCCGCTCTTTTAATTTATAGCCCAATGCTCACTTTTACAGATCAGGGTTCTGGTCCATTATCAGTACTTAGAACTTCGTATTTAGAATATCGAACTTCGATTTTCGATTTACATTCTTACGCCTGTTGCCTTTCCTCTTAGTCCATGGCCCCTGATCCCTAAAGAATATACCTGCTCAGATCCTCATTGTCCTTAATATCTTTCAATTTATTTAAAACCGCTTTTACATCAATAACGACGTCGCTGCCGTTCATGTCGGGCGCATCAAAAAGGATATCTTCGAGCAGGCGCTCCATGATCGTGTGAAGCCTTCTTGCTCCGATATTCTCTGTGTGGCTGTTGACCTCTTCGGCTATTCTTGCAATCTCTTCGATTGCGCCAGGCTCAAAAGCAACATTAACGCCCTCCGTTTTCAGCATGGCAATGTATTGGGTCAGGAGAGCATTTTTAGGCTCCGTCAGAATCCTGACGAACTCTTTCTGCCCGAGCGCTTCAAGTTCAACACGGATAGGAAACCGCCCCTGGAGTTCAGGTATCAGATCCGACGGTTTAACCGCATGGAATGCTCCCGAAGCGATAAAAAGAACATGATCTGTCTTTACGGGGCCGTATTTTGTCGGAACGATGCTCCCTTCAACAATCGGAAGAAGATCCCGCTGCACTCCCTCTCTCGATACATCCGGGCCTGAGCCTCCGTTCTTCCCGACTATCTTGTCGATTTCATCTATAAAAATAATTCCGGACTGCTCGACTTTTGAAATCGCATTTTTCACAACCCTGTCCATGTCGACAAGGCGCTGGGATTCTTCCTGAGCCAGCAGCTCCATCGCCTCGGAAACTTTTACCTTGCGCTTCTTGGTGGATTTAGGCATCAGTCCGCCAAGCATCTCCTTGAAGTTCATTCCCATCTCTTCCATGCCGAGGGTGGAAAATATTTCTATAACAGGCGTTTGCCTTTCCGATACATCAAGGTCGACAATCCGGTTGTCAAGCTTTCCTTCGCGGAGCATGGCGCGAAGCTTGTTCCTCGTTGATGACGACTCGTCGTTTTCAGAAGTAACGAGCTCCGGTCCGGTTTCGGCCGTTTCATCTCTTTTATCGGCCTGCTGCCGTCCGGGTTTGGGGAGAAGGATATCGAGCATCCTTTCTTCCGCAAGGCTCAGAGCCTTTTCCCTCACAGATTCCTGCTCTTTCGATCTGACCATATTCACGGTCAGTTCGACGAGATCTCTTACCATGGATTCCACATCGCGCCCGACATATCCGACTTCGGTAAACTTAGACGCTTCCACCTTGTTGAAAGGCGAATCCGTGAGCTTTGAGAGTCTTCTTGCAATCTCCGTCTTTCCGACTCCCGTCGGGCCTATGAGTATTATATTCTTCGGAGCAATCTCATCGCGGAGATCTTCAGGCACCTGCTGCCTGCGCCAGCGGTTTCTCAAGGCTATGGCAACCGATCTCTTGGCCTTATGCTGACCTATTATATATTTATCAAGTTCCTTAACTATTTCGGATGGTTTTAAGCTGTTCATATTTTCAAAGTTCTTCTATGGTTATTTTATCATTAGTATATACGCACAGGGAGGAAGCTATTTTCATCGACTCTTCAGCGATCTCCCTTGCGCCGAGATCGGAGTGCTTCATAAGAGCCGAAGCTGCCGCCTGCGCGCCTACCCCCCCGGAGCCTATCCCGATAACACCCTCATCAGGCTCTATAACATCCCCGTTTCCGGAAACAAGAAACATTCTCGCGCTGTCAACGGCTATCATGAGGGCTTCAAGCCGCCTTAAATACTTATCGGTCCGCCAGTCCTTTGCAAGCTCAACCGCGCTTCTTGTAAGATTTCCGTTATAGCGCTCAAGCTTCCCTTCAAGCCGCTCCGAAAGATTCAGGGCATCCGCGGTAGCTCCCGCAAATCCGACTATGATGGTGTCGTTGTATATCCTTCTTACCTTTTTAGCAGTATGCTTCACCACTGTATTGTTCAAAGTTACCTGTCCGTCACCGGCAACCGCCACCCTCCCTTTATGCCTTACAGCAAGAATTGTCGTTCCGTGGAAATTCATGGTTTGATTTCCTTCATATTCATACTTTCAACGAACTTATTCATTCTGATTAACTTGCCGGAAGTCATATGCGAACGGATTTGAGATTTTTGGGAAATAGATTTTTAAATTACTGAGCGTGAAAAATCGCAAGGCTCTGAAGGCGATAGCCTCAACCTTCTTGCGATTTAGCAAAGTAATTTATAAATCCCCAAAAAGCTCATTAAGAGAGCATATTTAGACTTCCAGCAAGCCACTTTTCCCCGGTGTTACTTTCTGGGATGAGCCTTGTCATATGTTTCCATCAGCCTGTCTATGCTCACATGTGTGTACTTCTGAGTAGTGGAAAGGCTTTTATGCCCCAGAAGCTCCTGAACAACCCGCAAGTCGGCGCCTGCATCCAGCATATGAGTCGCAAAGGAGTGCCGGAGAGCGTGCGGCGAAACAGGAACCGAAATGGAAAACTCTCTTACAAAATTTTCAAGTATCCTGGCAACGGATCTTGTAGTAAGGCGCCCCTTATTCTTATTTAAAAAAAGCGGGCCGTTTTCATTCAATGTTCCGGTCTCTCCCCTTAACTTCTCCGTGTAGGCCCTTATGGCGTCCATCGCCTTCCTGCCGATCGGAACAATCCGTTCTTTGCCGCCCTTTCCGAAAACCTTTATCACACTTTGGCCAAAATCGATACTTGAAGCATTCAGGCCGGAAAGCTCGGATACTCGTATTCCAGTGGAATACATTGTCTCGAAAATGGCCCGGTTTCTTAAGCCCGGCAACGTATCCGTCCTTATCGAATCAAGCAGCCTGAATATCTCATCAACAGTAAGATACGCCGGTATGTTTTGATCCTGTTTCGGCGTCAATATCAAATCAGCCGGGCTGTTCTGTATAATTCCTTGCCTTACAAGATACCTGAAGAATGAACGGAGCGCCGACAGCTTTCGCGCAATCGATTTCTTCTTGTTCCGCTTGTGCAGAAATCCGAGATATCCCCTTATCATCAGATGATCCGCATCTTCAACCATGAACGGCATTTTATCTTCTTCCTCGTCCGATACCGTGCCTTCTGCCGCAAACGAGGCGAATTCGGCAAGATCGTTCCTGTAAGCGCGGCAGGTATTCGCCGAATACCCTTTCTCGGAAGCAAGGGTTTCGATAAAAGAGCCTATCATTCCATCAATAGGGTGTTTTTCCATCATATGCCATTAAAATCAATCAATGCTTCAAGCTCTTTCCAGTTACCGACCTCAACAAAAGGGTGCTCCAACCTGTTCCATGGCTGCCTGAAAAGGACGGGCGTCACACCTTTCTCCTTTAATGCAAAACATGTTTCCAGCCTGTCTTCCACAAAATATGAGATATTTTTTTCAAGCAGCACATCCGCCTTTGCTTCAAAGGAACCGGTAGCTATCACTTCCACTGAAGCCGGATCAAGACGCAGAGTTTCCGATATCCAGCCGTGTATCGGACCGATATACGGCCGGGCGGTAACAAACAAAAGCCGCCCATCCCTCCCCAGCCTTCTGAGTACCCTGGCAGAACCTTCAATCGGTTTTAACGACACGCTGTGTTTTCCGTCGAGTATCCTTACTATTATATCGCTTATTATTTCCGGTTTAAGATCGATACATTCTTCAATATAATAGGATGAAATGTCTTCGTAATGTATATTGTCTATCTTATACTCATCCCGCGCAATGTCGATAAATAACGACATGGTGTCCGCAAAAACGCCGTCTATATCAAAGGCCAATGATGCCGAATCGATCATAAATACACCTGATAACCAGCTTCCATCCGGAAATGGCCCTACCTTCTTGTTTTTTTCTTAAGCTTTGATATGCGTCGCCTGTAGATCAGTGCCATCTTAGCATTATCCGACTCAAGAGCCGTTACTCTTTTTGCCTTTATCGTTTTTATCTTTACCTTTAATTCTCTGACTGAAGAATCGGACTTTTTCAGGGGGGTTTCAGCAATCCCCCTTGCCTTTTTGATGGAGCTTATAAGCTCAGGTTTATTCATTCCGTGAGCGCCGGTAACCCCGGGTATCTCTTTTGCCAGTTCCCTTAATTCCTTGGCCGTCATTTTATCAACCGGTTTCTCTTTAGCCGCCTTCTTTTTGCTGCCCATTTTAATTTCTCTCTCCTTTCACAGTCCTTGTAAAAAAGCACAAGCGGAAGCTCACATGCTTCCGCCTTTTCCAATTTTGCAAATGGCCGGTAATCGAATTTAAACTATTTGATTTAATTAAAACGTATAATGTTCTAATACATCCCTGATAATTCGTAAACCATTTTTTTTGTAATGCCAATAAAAGAGATGGACTCGTAAAAAGTCGTTTTCACACAAAGATCACGGAGGACACAAAGAAAAACCTGAATGTTTTCAATAGGCCTTTCTTCGTGACTTTGTGCCTTCGTGGCGAAAAATTGACTTTTTACGAAGCCATCAATCTTCAGCCTTAATTTTAGATGCCACCTTATCAATGACATTCGCCAGGTTCAAAAAAGGTTTGAACATGTCAAGCGGAACAGGGAAAATGGTTGTCGTATTCTGTTCGGCAGACATTTCCCTCATTGTCTGGAGATATCTTAGTTGCAGGGCCATAGGATGAGATTCAATAATTTGCGCAGCCTCAGCCAGTTTGGTGGCAGCCTGCTGCTCACCTTCGGCATTGATAATCTTTGCCCGGCGTTCCCTTTCCGCTTCAGCCTGCTTTGCCATTGCCCTTTGCATCTCCTGTGGGAGGTCAATATGCTTCAGCTCTACGGTCGCCACCTTAATTCCCCATTGATCAGTGTGGGAATCAAGAATCTCCTGGAGCTGGGTATTGATCTTTTCCCTTGCAGAAAGAAGCTCATCAAGTTCAGCCTGGCCGCAAATGCTTCTCAATGTCGTCTGAGCCAGTTGTGTCATGGCATACTGGAAATTTTCAACTTCAATAACTGCCTTAACGGTATCAACTACCCTGAAATAGATAACGGCATTGACCTTAACCGATACATTGTCCCTTGTTATGACATCCTGTGGATCAACATCTGTTACAATAAGGCGAAGGCTCACTTTTACCATTTTGTCAATTACAGGGATAAGAATAATAAGGCCCGGCCCCTTTGCATTTATTACTCGACCGAGCCTGAATATTACACCTCGTTCATACTCATTCAGCACCCTTATCGAAGTCGAGAGAAAAAAAACAAGAATGATTATTATTGCAATAATTCCAAACATATTGTTCTCCTTTTTTATTTTATCTTATAGAGCCTTATAGAGCCGGCTCAGGTAATGGGTTCCGCCGTTTTGCAAGAAATTTTTTACTGAACATAACAACGCCCCCTGATTGTCAATAAAGAGACACAGGCAGAAACGAAATAACGGCTTCGTGGACGTATATCCATTGGGGCTGTTCAGGTCTAATGGGAGCGTATCTGCTGCCGTTGACGGAGTCTGACTCTTGTTCTTGCCAAACGGCGGAACCCATTACCTGTGCCGGCTCTTTAATCTGTTATGCAAAGCTCCCGCTATTGCTGTTCAAGCTGTTCGACTTCCACAACAAGACCTTCAACCTTAATAACTCTGACCTTTGTTCCAGCCCTTATCGGGTTCTTTGATATTGCCTTCCAGAGTTCTCCATGGACGAATACCTTGCCTTCCGGCATAATATCTTTTTTAACAATTCCTGTCTCCCCGATAAGGCCTTCAGAACCCGATCTTGATTTTGAAATCTGGGATTTAAAAACAAGAGCTGAGACAACAATAAAAAAGAACGATATAAATATAAATGTCGGGAGCAGGACATCAAGCGAAACCTTAACCCCCTGGACAGACCCGTCAAAAAGCATAAGAGAACCGAGCAGGAATGAAACAACCCCTGCAACACTTAAAAGGCCGTAACTGGTGATCTTCATTTCGAGAATGAAAAAAATCACGGCAAGGATAATAAGAAGTACGCCTGCGTAGTTGACGGGAAGCGTCTGGAAAGAAAAAAAAGCCAGAATCAGTGAGATCCCTCCGACTACCCCGGGGAAAACAGCCCCGGGATGCGCCAGCTCGAAATAGAGTCCTGCAAGCCCTATCATCATCAGTATGTAAGCGACGTTTGGATTGCCGATGGTTTTTAAAATCTTTGTCCTTAACGGCTCCATATATTCGGTTATCTTATAATCATAAAGATTAAGAGCTCCTTTGTCCTGAATATTCCGGCCGTTAATCTTTTTTATCAGGTCATCAGTATCTTTTGCCGTAAAGTCTATTACATTCTCTTTCAGAGCCTCCGTCTCTGTAATAGATACGCTTTTTCGCACCGCGTTTTCAGCCCAGACCGCATTTCTCTGCCGTTTTGAAGCAATACTCCTTGCATATGCCGCCATGTCATTGGTTATTTTATCGGACATCGGCCCGCCGATATCTTTCCCGCCTATTCCTACCGGATGCGCAGCCCCTATATTTGTG
>CAYVMK010000062.1:0-8946 GCA_964452445.1 uncultured Desulfonema sp.
CTTTTAATATATTATAGCCAGCCTCGGGGTGGATTTTAATCAGGCTGTATTCTATTTCACTCAATCTGGCGGGTTTGTTCAGAATATCGGCCGGCACGGATATTTTCCCAAGATCGTGGATCCCGCCCGCCAAACGAATTCCCTCTACCTGATTTTCCGAAAGTCCCATTTCTACGGCAATAGCTGCGGCCAATGTGGCTACCCGTTTCTCGTGATCTGCCGTATAGGGGTCCCTCGTTTCAAATACGAGAGTCATTACCGGAACTTTAAAATGAGCCAGATGTTCCCTGCAAAATTTCATGATGTCCTCGGCTGAGGGATTTTTTCCGGGTTTGGGAACTATAAATGCTTTGGGAACTTCGCCCCATTTGGAATCCGGCACACGGATAACTGCTACTTCAAGGACATCGGGATGCCGGTAAATGACATTTTCTATCTCCACAGTAGAAATGTTTTCCCCGCCGCTGATGATAATGTCTTTTTTGCGATCCATAACTCTTTCCTCCTGTATGACGCATTAATATTGGAGCATTCTGTAGATTGTGATACACAGGATAACAGCCCCGATTAGAAGGGAGAGTATGAGCTGGTCGGCGCTGAATTTCATATAAATACTCTCGTTTCTGGTTTATAACTACTTAATAGTACAATAGGATTACAACTTATCAGTTTTCAGATTTCGTGCTTCGTATTTCAAATTTCTTTTTCCCTTTGTGCCTTTGCCCCTTGCTTTTCACTATTCACTATCTTCACTCCTTATCCAGTCCGAATTCGGTGTGGAGGACTCTGACTGCAAGCTCGGCGTATTTTTCCTCGACTACGCAGGATATCCTTATTTCAGATGTGCTGATCAGCATTATGTTGATATTTTCCTTTGCAAGAGCCGAAAACATTCTTGCTGCAACACCGGAATGATTCTTCATTCCAACGCCTGTAACGGAAACCTTAGCAACATTTTCATCTCCGAAAACGGCCTCGGCGCCGATCTCCCCGGCAATCTTCTTTTCAATTTCAAGCGCTTTCTTATAATCCGATTTCGGAACTGTAAAGGTTAAGTCCGTCATCCCCTCTGCGCGGGTATTTTGAATTATCATATCAACCAGTATTCCAGCATCGGCAACAGGTGTAAATATCTTTGCGGCTATCCCGGGCTGGTCGGGAACCTTTTTCAATGTGATGCGGGCTTCATTTTTGCTGTGGGTCACGCCGGAAACAACAAGGCGTTCCATATCGGAATTTTCATTTACCACCATGGTTCCCTCCTCCAGTGAAAATGATGATCTCAGATGCACAGGAACATCATATTTTTTTGCGAATTCAACGGATCTTATCTGAAGAACCTTTGCTCCAAGGCTCGACATTTCAAGCATCTCATCATAAGATATTTTATCAAGTTTTCTGGCCTTTTTGCATATATTCGGGTCAGCCGTGTATATTCCGTCCACATCGGTGTATATTTCGCACATATCCGCTTTAAGAGCTGCGGCTACTGCGACAGCAGAGGTGTCCGAGCCCCCCCGTCCCAGCGTTGTGAGATTTCCGTACGAATCGCTTCCCTGGAAACCTGCAATAATAACTATTGTCCGGTTATTCAAAAACTCTTTTATGCGTTTGGCGCCGATTCCTGCAATCCTTGCATTTCCGAAATCGCTGTCCGTCAGAATTTCAGCCTGGTGTCCCAGGAGTGATACGGCCGGATAGTTCATGCCTTTCAACATCATGGCAAGAAGAGCGACTGCAGTCTGTTCTCCGGTTGTAAGCAGAACGTCAAGTTCACGCTTGTCGGGAGCATAAGCAACCTGGTTTGCCATCTTGATAAGACTGTCTGTAACACCCGACATGGCCGAAAGGATCACGACCACGTCATCCCCTTCATCGAATGTTTTTGAAACACGCCTCGCTACGTTGCGGATCCGGTCGATATCCCCGACCGATGTTCCCCCGAATTTCTGAACAATCAAACTCATTTTTCCCCTCTCAACTCTCTTATCAGATCCTCGGCTGTCTCTCCATGTGCCGTAATGCTGATTTTCCGTGTATCATCATTTTTTATTTGAAAGTGAATTGCCGTGTAATCCGCCGGTAAATCATTTACCAGTAAATCAGGCCATTCGATAGCAAATATTCCGAATCTGTCAAGCATTTCGTAAAGGCCGGTTTCAAAAATTTCATCTTTTCCCCTTATGCGGTACAGGTCGATGTGAAACAACGGAACGCGTCCGGGATATTCATGGATAATAGAGTAAGTCGGGCTTGTGATGTAATAATTTTCAGGAACGTCGAGTCCTCTTGCAAGCCCCTGGACAAATGATGTCTTTCCGCTTCCAAGTTCTCCGGACAGACATATTATAAATTTCGAGCCAAGCTTCCTGCCGATTGTTTCACCCAGAGACTGCGTTTCTGTAAGGGAGCCGGACATTATATAAATAGATTTCATATTTGAAATTTGAAATTCATAAAAAATATTTCTTCGTGCCTTTGTGTCTTAGTGGCAAAAACTGACTTTTTACGAAGCGGTCAAAATCCCGATTTGCGCCGGTATTGATTTCAGAACATCGGATGCAAGAAAACCGAACGGCCCCATGCTTTCTGCAAGATCGTCTCCTGCTACTCCGTGAAGATAAACTCCAATTGGGACAGCCTCCTCCGCCGGATATCCCTGAGCGATAAACCCGGCGATAATGCCTGTAAGAATGTCCCCCATGCCTCCCGACGCCATGCCGGGATTCCCTGTCGGATTTATAAAGACTCTCCCGTCCGGATGCGCAATAACGGTTCCTGCTCCCTTAAGAACAAGATGAACATTGAATTCCTGAGCGAAATCGCGGGCGCAGGAGATTCGGTCTTCCTGGATCTGCGAAATATTTTTTCCTGTAAGTCTTGCCATCTCGCCGGGATGCGGAGTCAGAATAACGGGAACTTTGAGTTTTTTAAGCAAGCGGGTTTCTCCGGCAAGCAGGTTCAGACCGTCGGCATCCAGAATAACAGGCAAAGACGAACCCTGAAGGATTTTAATAACCAGATTTTTTGTGGAAGAATCCGTTCCAAGCCCGGGGCCTATTGCAAGACATTTCTTGCCGGCAAGGTTATGCATTATGGCGTCAAACGACGATTCGGAAAGGAATCCTTCCGTATTTTCAGGAAGCGGACATGTCATGGCTTCGAGAATCATCGGCTCTATAACCGGATTCAGGCTTTTCGGCACGCCAATGGTCACAAGTCCGGCCCCTGCCCTCATTGCCGCCATTGCAGTCATAGCCGCGGCCCCGGTTTTCCCCGGGGAGCCCGCAACAATAAACAGATGGCCGGTGGTTCCCTTATGGGCGTCTCTGTCCCTCGGTTTAAGATACAAGCTTATTATTTCATCCGAAAGCAGGCGCTGTTTCGGTGCGATCCTGTCTGCAATTAACGGCGGGATACCTATATCTATTATTTCAACTTTTCCGGAATATCCGGCTCCCGGAGAAAGATAATGCCCTGCTTTGGCATATCCGAATGTCGCCGTCACACAGGCGCGTATCGCCTCTCCGCAAACCTGTCCCGTATCCGAATCAATCCCCGAAGGGATATCAACCGCCATGACAGGTTTTTTCAGGCTGTTTATGAAAATTATGATATCTTTGATATAACCTTCTATATCCGATTTCAGGCCGGTTCCGAATATCGCATCTATCCACAAATCCCTGTGGCGCATGGAAATCAGGTTATCAAGAAAGGTTTTGTGGTCCGGTATTTCAATAACCGGAACTCCAAGCGGGTAGAGGAGTTCAAGATTTGCAAGAGCATCGCCTTTCACAAGAGAGGCTTCCGACAAAAGATAGACAATTACATCAATGCCTTTTTGAGCAAGATACCTTGCAACTACAAAACCGTCACCGCCGTTATTGCCACGACCGGCCAAAACCCCGATTTTTTTAGCGCCGATACCGGAAAATCTCTCAAGGAGTATCTGCGCAGCCCCCCTTCCCGCATTCTCCATCAGTATTCTGCCGGGAAGACCGAAACCGATGGTCGCCTTATCGATTTCCCGCATTTCATCCGCTGTTACAATATACATGCGTTGGTTCCTGGTTTCTGATTATAAAAAAGTGTCAGTTGCAAGTCACATGTTGCAAGTTTTCCGCCTCAGGCGGACATCTTCCCTCTTGAATCATGCAACTTGCATCTTGCAACTCTCCATTCACTATTCACCATTCACTTCTTTTCACTTTGCGCCTTTGTGCCTCTGTGCCTTTGGCGCTTTCTTTTCAATATTCACAGCTCCTTTATCAGAGCAATCATCTCCCTGACAGCCCTTTCCATGCCGACCAAAACAGCTCTTGAGATAATGCTGTGTCCGATGCTGAATTCCTTTATTTCAACAAGCCCTTTAAATGCCTTTATTGTCTGATAGCACAATCCATGACCTGCATTAACGCCCATTTTCAGTTTATGCGCGAGCTTTGCGGCATCTTCTATTCTGGAAAATGCCTTGTCTTTTTTCCGCTGGATTTTTGCCTCACAAAAAGCGCCTGTATGGATTTCTACCATCGTCGCATTGATCTTATGCGCGAGTTTCACCTGCTCCGGATCGGGGTCAATAAAAAGACTGACCGGAATACCCGCGTCCTGCAGGGTTGCCACGCTCTCTGCAACGGCATTGCCGTGAACTATCAGGTTGAGCCCTCCTTCGGTCGTCAGCTCGCTCCGTTTTTCAGGAACGAGCGTCACAATATCCGGTTTTATGCTTAAGGCTGTTTCAATCATTTCAGAAGTGGAAGCCATTTCCAGTATCAGTTTCGTCTGAACGATGCTTCTTAGTATCTTTACATCATGATCCTGTACGTGCCGTCTGTCTTCCCTCAGATGAACCACAATTCCATCCGCCCCTGCAAGCTCAGCCAGAACCGCGGCGGAAACCGGGTCCGGGTAATTGACATATTCTCTTGCTTCCCTCAGCGTGGCAACATGATCAACATTTACAGCAAGTCCGGCCATCTTGAAAACCTCCGGTAAATTTCTGGTTTATGGTTACAGTTCTATTCCTTCAACAATCTTCAAAAGCTCACGGGCCTTCCGGTGCATTTTCGTTGCTTCCCGTTCATTATTTTCATGGTCGAAACCGAAAAGATGAAGGATACCATGTATAAGAAGTTCGGCAAACCGTCTCTTCATTCCGGTTCCTGCATCTTCACCTTCTCTTTCAGCCGTTTCAATCGATATGACGACATCACCAAGAATATCAGGATTCATTACATGAGAATTTCCATCGCGCATCGGAAAGGCAATTACGTTTGTAGGACCTTTTCTGCGAAGATACTCCCTGTTTAATCCTGCAATCCCTTTATCATCTTCAATCAGAATCGATAATTCGCCGTCAGGACAATCCAAGGCGTTTAAGATGGCCTGAGCCATTTGCCGTATGCCTGCCTGCCTGATCCTGCGCCTGTTTTGGCTGTTGTTTATCAGGACTCCCATCTTTTCCTTTTCCATTGCCTGCAGCCGGAGTCTCTGGATATTCAATCCGGTGGTGATATATGCCGTTTAAAATCGTATTGAAGCTTTTTGCAATTTTATGCAGGTCTTTCAATGTCAGTTCACAATTGTCGAGCTGGCCGTCTGAAAAGATATTATTCATCAGATTCTGAACAAGCCCCTGGATTCTTGCCGGCGTCGGCATTTCGAGTGTTCTTGAAGCCGATTCAACAACATCGGCAAGCATCACAATGCCAGCTTCTCTTGTCTGCGGTTTCGGCCCCGGGTATCTGAAATCGTCAATTTTGACCGACTCTTCGCCTTTCATCTGTTTCGCCTTGTCGTAAAAGTAGCGGATAAGGCTTGTGCCGTGATGCTGGCTGATGGTGTCCGTTATCTCCTGCCCGAGATCGTTTTGTTTTGCCAGTTCCACGCCGTCCTTGACATGCGCGACAAGAATAAGGCTCGACATGGAGGGAGCAAGTTTATCGTGCTTGTTGACGCCGTCCGACTGGTTTTCAATAAAATACTGAGGCTTGTTTATCTTTCCGATATCGTGATAATAGCCGCAAACCTTGGCAAGAAGAGGATTTGCTCCGATTTCGGACGCAGCAGCCTCCACCATTGAACCGATAATAACCGAATGGTGGTATGTCCCGGGCGCTTCTATCATAAGCCTGCGGAGTATCGGCTGATCAAGGCTCGCAAGCTCCAAGAGCTTTATGTCGGTTGAAAAATTAAAGGTCACCTCAATAAGGGGGGTAAGCCCTGCCGTCACAATACCGGCGCCTACACCGCCTAAAAACGCAAAAACCCAGTCCCAGAGCAATTTCATCCAGGAGATGTCGGCGAAATAAATATTCATTGCGGTAGCAACGACTATATTAAAAACCCCGAGTTTTACGCCGGCCTTTATGAACACCTTGCGTTCTCTGCAGTTCTGCATCCAGTAGGCGGCCATCATTCCGCTTAAAAGGAAAAAAATAAATATCTCAAACCGGTTTTGAAACACTATGGCGGCACAGACAGCAATGACGACGGTAAAAGATATTGCCGTGTTCAAGCTCATAAAAAGGCATATCAGCATGGCGCCCGAAGCCATAGGAATACCAAGCTGAATCGATGTGGCTGTAATTGAAAAAGGTTCGTTCTGGGCAAGAGATCTCGACAAATATGATGAAATTTCGGCAAGCAGGAAAAACATGATGATCACGCATGCAAAAAAAAGAATCTTCCTGTTATGATCACCTGTCTTTTCGTTTCGATTCTTTAAATGAATAATGTAAGTTGTAACAAGCAGGCATAATAGAATCATGGCAGCGCCGATGCCGGTTGCCGATATCTGTTCGTATCTTGTCTGTGACTTAAGAGCTTTTAATTTTAAAAGCTGGGGTTCGGAAATCTTTTCACCTTCACGCAGCAGCATTTCACCGGCTTTTACCTTATAAAGGACAGGATTTACCTCAGCCACTGCGTGTTTTATTCTTTCTTCGGTTTCATTTCTGTTTAAAGTTATATTCGGCTGAATAAGCCTGTTTGCAAAATATAAAACGGTATCCCGCTTATCAAAACTCAACCCTTTTATCAGCGGCTGTCCGATTGCTTTTATAAGGCCTTTAGCCTCTTCAGGGCTGTAAAAGGATCTCAATTCATAAGTTAATATTTCGTTTTTTGATTCTATATCCCTTAATATTATCCCCTTTTCAGCTTCTTTCAGTAAAAAACTCTTATCCGCCACAACTCCGTTTCCCAGTATTCTGGACAAAACAGTGATTATAACATTCGGAACATCTTCAGAAAATCCGTTCTTTTCGAGGAGAATATAAATGCTCTTTGGAACCGTAAAACCTATCCTTTTTTCAAACTCCCTTTTAAGTCTCAAAGACCTGTTGGATACTGCGGCAGAATCGAGATTTGTTTCAAGGTCCTGGGTCTTGAAACTGTCCGATTCCAGGGCATTTCTTATATCTCCGAAGGCTGATGTCACCTGCTGGGATAATTTGGATGAAAGAACGGAATCAAAATCATATACGGTTGGAACATTGTTTGCCGCAATCCTTCTGTTGGCGTCAGTGGCATCCTTGTCCTCAACAAAAAAATCTTCCGAAGCCTTAATGTCTTTATCTGCAATATCACCTAAATTATAAGTATGCCTGATGGGTGCAATATCTACATAAAGGATAAAAATAAATGCGATAATGACACCGGAAAGTATCCACCAGGGAATATTCCGGTTCGAATTAAAGAGATTAACAACCGATTCTTTTATTTTTTTCAGCTTCATATATCAGGTGCTAAGTTTTAAGTGTTAGGTGTTAAGACCCGTGATTCGTAGATCGTGGTTCGTGATCCGACTATCGACTCACGGCTTGCGGGCTACGCTGTTTCACTTTGTGCCTTTGTGCCTTTGCTCCTTTGAACCTTGCTTTTTACCCCTTGAACCCTTCTGTTCACAATTCACTATTCCCCATTTACCGGTTTATTGCCTGTTTCCGCTTCTTTTCCTCAAGCCCTTCGTATGCTTCAATAATATCCTGTACAAGCTTATGTCTTACAACATCCGTTTTTGAAAAGAAGACAAACCTTATCCCCTCGATTTTCTGCAGAATATCCTTTGATTCTATAAGTCCCGAGGTTTTTCCGGAAGGCAGATCAATCTGGGTTATATCGCCTGTGATAACCGCTTTTGAGCTGAATCCTATACGTGTAAGAAACATTTTCATCTGCTCCGAAGTTGTATTCTGGGCTTCATCAAGTATGATAAATGAATCGTTCAAAGTCCTTCCGCGCATGAAGGCAAGCGGAGCAACCTCAATTACACCTTGCTGCATAAGGTTTGAAACCTTTTCAAACCGCATCATATCGTGAAGGGCATCATAAAGCGGCCTTAAATACGGATCGACTTTTTCGGCAAGATCGCCCGGCAGAAAACCGAGCGCCTCCCCGGCTTCAACGGCAGGCCTTGTCAGTATAATCCTGCTTACAAGCCCTTTCGTAAGGGCGGAAATCCCCATAGCCATGGCAAGATAGGTTTTGCCTGTCCCTGCCGGTCCTATCCCGAAGACGATATCATAACCGCGCATGGCATCAATATATTCCTTCTGTGCCAGGCTCTTTGGAGTTATCGAATGTTTCTTTGCTGTTATGTACACCGTATCGAGGAAAATATCTTTTAGTTTAACATGATCGTCATTTGAAAGAAGCTTTACCGCATAATCGATATCATTCGGATAAACCGGATAATTCTCTTTAAGCAGACCGTAGAGCTGCTTTAATACATTCTGGGCAAGGTTGGAGGCAACAATCTCACCTTCTATAAAAGCAGTATTTCCCCGCGCGTGTATCTTTACATCAACTGCATCGGCCACTCTCTGAAGATTGCTGTTCTGTTCTCCGAAAAGCTGTTTGGCCAGGTTTATATCTGAAAAAATCAGTTTTGTAAGATTGTTGTCTATGTCAATTTCCATAGATTCTGTTTTTAATTACCGCCTT
>CAYVMK010000063.1:0-8857 GCA_964452445.1 uncultured Desulfonema sp.
AAGGTTCAGGTAACCGTTCTGCCGAATCACGGCAAGTTCGTTTGTGAACCTCTTGAAAGAGGATTTGGAATAACTATCGGTAATGCATTAAGGCGTATAATACTCTCCTCGCTTTATGGCGCCGCCATAGTATCGGTAAAATTCGATTCCGTTTTTCATGAATTCAGCGTGATACCGGGTGTGCTTGAAGATGTATCGGAAATTATTCTTAATCTTAAAGATGTGCGGTTCAGGGTTGCGGATAATAATCCGAAAACCGTGTGCATAGACGCAAAAGATGAGTGTAAATTAACGGCGCGTGATATTATAAGTGATGACGGCAAATGTGAAGTTTTGAATCCTGATCTTCATATCGCGACTCTGTCCGAAAACGCAGTTTTAAAAGCGACCATGACAGTCAAGGTCGGAAAAGGTTATTCCTTATCCGAAGCAAACAAGGATGAAAACGCTCCTGTAGGCGCTATTCCCATAGACGCCGTATTTTCACCCATAAAGCGTGTAAACTATGTGGTAGGAAATGCCCGCGTCGGACAGAGAACCGATTATGACAAGCTTACGATGGAAGTCTGGACCGACGGGAGTATTTCGCCTGAAGATGCGGTTTCATATTCGGCAAAAATATTAAAAGAACAGATGACGATATTTATCAATTTTGATGAAAAACTCGAGCCTGAAGCGGAGAAGAAAGCAGACAAGCGGCAGAAACCTCAGTTTAATGAAAATCTTTACCGGAGCGTTGAAGAGCTTGAGCTTTCCGTAAGAAGCGCAAATTGCCTGAAAAACGCCGATATCCTGAAGATATATCAGCTTGTCAGCAAGACAGAAGCGGAAATGCTCAAGACCAAGAATTTCGGAAGAAAATCCTTAAACGAGATCAAGGAAGTGCTGAATGAAATGGGCCTTTCTCTAGGGATGAAACTGGAGGGATTCGCGCCTCCTGAAGAAGAAAAGGCAGAAGGAGAATAAACTGTTATATGAGACATCGAATCGCAGGTATAAAATTAGGAAGAACAAGCAGCCACAGGGATGCAATGTTCAGAAACATGGTGACATCTCTGTTTAAACATGACCGCATGCGCACCACCGATGTAAAAGCAAAAGAACTTAAACGCTGGGCAGATAAAATTGTAACGCTTGCGAAACAGGGTGATCTTAATGCAAGGCGGCAGGCGCTTGCCATCGTGAGAGAAAAGGATGTTGTTCATAAGCTTTTCGAGGAAGCTTCCGAACGTTTTGGCGCCATATCAGGAGGATATACAAGGGTAGTAAAGGTCGGAAGACGTCCCGGAGATGCCGCGCCGATATCCATCGTTGAGCTTGTCGCCCCGGAGAAGAGCAAAAAGAAAGACGGAACAAAGAAAAAATCAAAAGTTCCTGTTAAGAAAAAAGCCGGAGCCAAAAAACCTGCCAAAGCAAAAAAGGAAGAGGAAGCGGCATCTGCGCCTGAAAAAAGCGGCGCAGGTCCGGTTGAAGAAAAAGTTTCCGGAACCGAAGCATAAGAAATTTTAAAGCTGTTTTTAAATATAAAACGGATTAATAAAAGCCCCGGTTAAAATAACCGGGGCTTTTTTGATTATATGGCCCGATCCGAGTTATAATCAGATGTTGTGCATGGCATTAGGCGGCGATCGGAAGGCTGCTGGACAGGGAGTTAAGCGCCGGCATTTTAAGCCGGCCGGCATCTTTTTAGTAAGTTAGAAATTATTTTCTGCGCTTTTCTACCCCTCAAGGGGGGACAGAAAATAGTCCCGTTTATCGGGGTTCGGCAGTATATACAGGGCTTTTTTTCTTGACAAAAAAATTCATAGCTGTAATGCAACTTACGAATAGTTTTTGGCTAATGAACATTGTTTAAAGAAAGTTCTTTTTCAGGCAGATAAATCAAAGAAAATGACATTAAATAAATGGGGCGCAGGAGAAATTCAGGAAAATGTCAGTTTTTACGGCAGCTTTTATAGTCTATTTTTTGCTGTCGGCCGGTATTGATGTAGGCTGAAATAAAGCGAAAGCAGGGTTTAACTGAATGCAACGAACTATTTAACCGTATTAAGGGGAAAAAGGAGGAAATTTATGAAAAAAATGTATTTGATTTTTGTGGCTGCAATCTTGTTAACCCTCGTTCTTACCGGTTCCCTGATGGCCGCTGAACCCATCAAAATCGGATTTGTAGCCTCAATTACCGGAGGCGCCTCCTTTTTAGGCGAACCGGAAAAAAATACGGCCGTAATGATCCAGGATTGGATCAATAAAGAAGGAGGGATCAATGGGAGACCTCTGGAGATTATTATTGAAGATTCAAAAAGCGGACCAAGTGAGGCCGTTCTAGCCACCAAAAAGTTGGTCGAAAAAGATAATGTGGTGGTGATAATCGGTTCCTCTACGTCAGGAGAATCTCTGGCCATGGCTAATATATGTGAAAAAGATCAAATTCCGATGATTTCCATGGCAGCCGCCAGCCAGATAGTCACTCCGGCAGACGAATATAAACGAATTGTCGAGAGTCCCAAGGCGGCCTTTGAAGTGCCAAATGTTCAGCGTCCCTGGATTTTTAAAACCCCCCAAACCGACACTTCGGCGGTTGAAGCTATTTACGCTTTTATGAAGAAAAAAGGTATTTCAAAAGTAGGGATTGTTACGGTTTCCGACGGTTTTGGAAGTTCGGGGCGGACGGAACTGAAACGGCTATCCCCCAAATACGGAATCACCTTGGTTGCCGATGAAGTCTATGGTCCTAAAGATTCCGACATGACCGCCCAACTGACTAAGATAAAAGCCAGCGGCGCCCAGGGAGTCGTCAATTGGTCGGTGGGGCCAACTCAGGTAGTGGTCACCAAGAACTGGAAAGCCTTAGCCATGGGAATTCCTCTTTACCAGAGCCACGGATTTGGGAGCAAGAAGAATATCGAACTGGCCGGTGGCGATGCGGAAGGTGTAATTACCCCTTTGGGTCGTTTGGCGGTCTGGGATAAGCTTCCTAAGAATCATCCCCAATATGCGGTACTTTCCAAATATGCCCAGGAATATCAAAAACAGTTTAAAGCCGAAGTTTCAACCTTTGGAGGGCATGGATATGATGCTATATATATTGTGGTGGATGCTCTAAAAAAAGTCGGACCGGACAAAGTCAAAATCCGGGACTATTTGGAAAACAAAATAAAGAACTGGCCGGGTACGGGGGGTATTTTCAATATGTCTCCTGCCGACCACACCGGATTAGATCTTGACGCCTTTGAGATGATTCAGGTCGCCAAAGGCGACTGGGAATTTGCCAAATAGCGAATTGAGCTTTATTTTAAATTTTTGACCGGTTAAATCCGAGAAGATACAAAACAATATGCTTGATCTTTACGGGTTGCGGGAAATCCGCAACCCGTAACTTTGATTTCAACAGGGGAATCAACAAGATTATCTATTTGGTATAGAAAACACCCATAACATCAGAGGAGTTCATGGGCATCAAGAGCCAGATTGTCCAATATTTAGTAACCGGGTTAACCCTCGGTAGTATTTATGCCATGGTCGGTTTGGGTTTTACTATTATTTATAATGCCACAGGGATCATCAATCTGGCCCAGGGTGAATTTGTCATGCTTGGCGGACTGGTCATGGTCTTTCTAACCGCCACCATGAAGCTTCCTATGGCGCCGGCCTTTTTTGTCACCTTAGCGATTGTTACGGCTATCGGGATACTTTATGAACGGTTGTTCATCAATCCATTAAAACAAACCTCTTTAATTACCCTCATCATTGTGACAGTGGCAGTCTCCATTTTTTTCCGGGGGATTGCCATGTTTATTTGGGGGAAAAACCCTTATTGCCTTCCGCCCTTTTCCTCAGGAAAACCCTTGATGATTGCCGGAGCGGCTATTCATCCCCAGATATTCTGGGTTCTGGGTCTATGTCTGCTTTCGGTCATCCTGATGAATCTATTCTTTAATAGAACCATAACCGGTAAAGCTATGAGCGCCTGCGCGGGAAACCGTTTAGCCGCCAGTCTGGTGGGCATTAATGTCTCCAGGATGATCCTTCTCTCTTTTGCCCTCAGCGCAACCCTGGGCGCCATTGCCGGCGCATCCATCACACCGATTGCCCTAATGGAATATGACAGGGGACCATTGCTGGCCTTGAAAGGATTCTGTGCCGCTGTTCTCGGCGGGTTGGGGTTGGGCACGGGCGCTGTAGTCGCCGGTTTTATCATCGGGATTGTTGAATCCTTTTCCGCCGGATTTATTTCCTCGGGTTTCAAGGATGCCATTGCACTAGTCATCTTGATTTTAGTCCTTTTTATCAAACCCAGTGGCCTATTCGGCAGCGAAGAAGTGGGAAAGGTCAAACAGTTTTAATGGTTTGTTTATGGGTAAAAGAAACTATTTGATATTTCTATGCTTATGCCTATCCTTGGCCGTAACCCCCCTTTTTATCCGTGGAGATTACTACCTGAGTGTCCTTGTTTTTATGGGTATTAACAGCCTGATCGTCATGGGATTAAGCCTGCTTATGGGCTATGCCGGACAGATATCCCTCGGGCATGCTGCTTTCTATGGGATCGGGGCCTACTGTACGGGGATTTTAACGACCCACTTCGGGTTTTCAATCTACATGGCCTTCATGGGGGGAATCTTCTTATCCATTTTGCTGGCCATTATTGTCGGTATCCCGGCATTGCGTCTTAAAGGACATTACCTGGCCGTAGCCACTCTTGGGATCGGGGAAATAGTTTTCATTATTTTTAACGAGTTGGTGGAGCTTACAGGGGGACCGTCGGGCATGTCAAACATCCCGGGTATCCACCTGGGGGGTTTCCAATTTAATTCCAGTTTTCGATTTTTTTACCTTGTCTGGGGCATTACCCTTTTGGCCCTTTGGTTTTCTTTAAACATCATTCACTCTCGAGTCGGCCGGGCCCTGCGTTCCATGCACGGCAGCGAAACCGCAGCCGGCGCCATGGGTGTGAATCTCTCCTTTTTAAAAATACAGGTTTTTGTACTGAGCGCCGTTTATGCCTCCATTGCCGGAAGCCTGTATGCCCACTTTGTCTCTTTTATTGCTCCTAATAACTTCGGCCTGATGATTTCCATCATGTTTCTCATGATGGGAGTCATTGGAGGGATCCATAATATCTGGGGCGCCCTTTTCGGGGCCGCCTTGCTGACTTTGTTGCCGGAATACTTACGGGTCTTTAAAGAATATGACATCTTAATCTACGGCGCTATCCTGCTGTCCATCTTATTATTCATGCCCGAGGGAGTCTTGGAAGGCACTCCTGTTTTAATCCGAAAACTGTTTAGGCGAGGAAAAATCTGATCTTGGCAGAATCTCTTTTAAAAATCGAACAAATAAAAAAATCCTTTGGCGGCTTGATGGCTATCGCTGATTTATCCCTTGAAATCAACTGCGGTCAAATCAAATCGATCATCGGCCCTAATGGCGCCGGCAAAACCACTCTTTTCAACCTGATTACCGGAGTTCATTTAGTCTCGGGAGGACGTATCTTTTTCCAGGGGGAGAACATTACCAATCAAAAGCCGCATCTTATTGCCTGGATGGGAATTTCCCGGACTTTTCAGACTGTTGAACTTTTCGGAAATATGACCGTTTTGGAAAACGTCATGGTCGGCTGCCATTGCAGGTTTCACGGCGGTTTGCTGGCCTCCGGCCTCCGGCTGCCCCATATGCAAAAAGATGAGGTCCGGATCCTCCGGAATTCCATGAAACTCCTGGAGATGACCGGCCTCTCGTCCAAGGCATATCTCCCCTCCACCAGTCTCCCTTTAGGGGAACAGAAAACATTGGAGGTTCTGAGAGCCCTGGCTACCCAACCACAATTACTCCTCTTAGATGAACCGGCGGCCGGGCTAAACGAATCGGAAACAAACAGGATGTCGGAACTGATTTACTCCATTCGCGACAGCGGGATAACCATCCTCCTGGTTGAACACGACATGCGTTTGGTGATGAAGGTTTCTGATGAAATCGTAGTGATCAATTATGGACAGAAGATTGCCGAAGGCCCACCTGAGGTTATTCAAAACGATTCCAAGGTGATCGAAGCCTACTTGGGAGGAGAGGTGGAGTATGCTTGATCTGCAGGGGGTTAATGCCTTTTATGGGACCATTCAGGCCTTGAAAAATATCTCCATTAAAGTTGGCGCCGGAGATATTGTTTCCATTATCGGGGCCAACGGTTCCGGAAAGACCACCCTGCTTAAGACCATATCCGGTGTGATTCAATCCAAGAGCGGGGCCATCTGGTACCAGGGAACCAATATCATCCAATATTCACCGGTAAAGATTGTCTCTCAGGGGATATCCCAGGTTCCGGAAGGCAGGCAACTGTTTGCCCATCTGACCGTATTGGATAATCTGCATTTGGGGGCTTACCTGTATCAAAATCGGAAATGTAAAAAAGAGATCGAAGAAAAATTGGATTGGGTTTATCAATTATTTCCAGTTCTAAGAGATCGCTCCAAGCAGCTGGCCGGCACTATGAGTGGAGGAGAACAACAGATGGTGGCCATAGCCCGGGCCCTTATGTCCCGTCCCAAACTCCTCATTTTGGATGAACCCTCTATGGGACTTGCCCCTCTGATCGTCCATGAAATATTCAGGGTAATCCGCCGACTAAACGATCAGGGAACAACCATTCTCTTAGTGGAACAGAACGCCCGGGCGGCATTGCAGATCGCCCGATACGGGTATGTGCTGGAAACCGGAACCGTCGCCCTGGAAGGACCGGTCCAGGAGCTTCTGGCCGATGAGAAGGTCCGCCATGCCTATCTGGGTAAGTGAGCTTTTCCAACAAAAATTCTGCAGCAATCTCCATGGTGGATTCCATTAACCGGAAACCATAGATCAAGAACCAAAAACCGAATTATTTGTCGGAAGAGATGGGGATCAGGTGGGGAAAATGGAACAGGAAATAAACAACGACGAGAAGCTTCGCAGAGCATTGAGCTACCGCTGGGTGATTTTCTGGGTCCTCGCGTTCGGTTATGTTCTTGTCTATTTCCACCGTGTCTGTCCGGCGGTTGTTGCCATTGACATGATGAAGGATTTGAACGCCGGCGGAGCCCTTATAGGGTTCCTGTCGGCGGCCTATTTTTATCCCTATGCCCTGATGCAGCTTCCGGCAGGTCTTATGTCGGATTCGTGGGGTCCCCGAAAGACAATCACATTATTCTTCGTTATCGCATTTGCAGGTTCTGTAATCCTGGGTTTTGCCCCTTCCGTATCTCTCGCCATTATTGGCCGGACTCTTGTTGGCATAGGCATTGCCATGCTTTTTGTGGCCACAATGAAAGTCCTTGTCGAGTGGTTTAAGAAAACAGAGTTTGTAATGATGACCGGAATTCTCATGGCCATGGGAGGCATTGGCTCGCTCACAGCTACTGTCCCTCTTGCACTGGTAAGCGGCTGGATCGGATGGCGATTTTCATTCGTCATTGTAGGTATTTTGACTCTTGTACTGGCTGTTCTGATATGGTTTTTTGTATATGACAAGCCTGAAGACCGGGGATGGCCGTCTCCTGCCGAGCACACCGGAGACGGGACGCAATCGATTAAGCTTTCAGAAGGCGTGAGGAAAGTCATATCCTCTCCGTCTTTCTGGCCCCTTGCCGTATGGTTCTTCTTTAACTGCGCGATATTCTTTGCATTCGGAGGGCTTTGGGGCGGGCCTTATCTGATGCAGGTTTACAGGATGACCAAGCCGGAAGCCGGACGCATCCTTTCCATGCTTGCTGTAGGTACGGTGATAGGAAGCCCCCTGCTCAGCTACCTGTCCAACAACCTGTTCCGCGGTCGAAAACCGGTTATAGTTATTTCGAGCGCGGTTGTTCTTGTGATTGCGTATTTCATTGCGTTTCATACCGGAGGAATATCCGTTTTCGGGCATTACACGCTCTGTCTCGGTCTTGGAATCTTTTCGAGCGCGATAGTGGTCATAGGGTTCACGGCCACGAAAGAACTCTTTCCGGTTCAAATGGCGGGGACTGCAATAGGGCTTGTAAATTTATTTCCTTTTGCAGGCGGAGCCGTTTTCCAGCCGGCGCTGGGATATATTCTTGAGCGTCAGGGCCGCATCGATGGGGCCTTCACCGTTGCAGGCTACATGAATGCTTTTCTGGTTCTTTTTTGCTGCGGAATCATAGCATTCTTATCGAGCTTTTTTATCAAAGAAACCATGTCCAAAAAATAACATGATCCTCCAGCCAGAAATTCTTGTCTTTTTTTAGTTGGGAAAAAGGGAGCCAGGATTCCAAGGTTCCAGGATTCAAGTGACCGGAAAAGCGAGCACATTCCCCGCCGAAGGTCCCGCCAATCAATATGGCGGGCGGACTTGCAGCGGGGATCTTCAATCCTCAGAAACTCGCCAACTATATTTACTTGAGTTCTGATGTGCAGTGAGGGCAGCGGGTGGCTTTGATTGGAATGATC
Organism: uncultured Desulfonema sp.; assembly: GCA_964452445.1. Taxonomy (GTDB): domain Bacteria; phylum Desulfobacterota; class Desulfobacteria; order Desulfobacterales; family RPRI01; genus RPRI01. The sequence goes on from CAYVMK010000063.1 coordinate 8,437, forward strand.
GACAAACAGCGCGGGCATTCCCTTGTAGTTGTCGGCGCCGGTTGCGTGCGCTGCAGTTTGTTTGCGAATCTGACCACGAAGAAAATTACTAGAGCTACAATCAGGAAATCAATCAGGGTATTTAAAAACATCCCGTAGTTGATCGTCGGCACACCCGCCTTTTTTGCCTCAGCAACAGATGCATAAGGAGTTACGGAGAGGTTCAGAAAAAGATTGCTGAAATCAACCTTGCCGAGCAGCAGCCCTATCGGAGGCATTATCATATCATTAACCAGCGAAGTCACAATTTTGCCGAAAGCGCCGCCGATTATAACTGCTATGGCAAGATCAAGAACATTTCCCCGCATAATGAATGCTTTGAATTCTTTAAACACCGATTTTCGCGGAGCGTTTTGATATAACATTTTTTTTGACTCCTTTG
>CAYVMK010000064.1:0-8683 GCA_964452445.1 uncultured Desulfonema sp.
AAAATCTATTTCCCAAAAATCTCAAATCCGTTCGCATATGACTTTTTACGAAGCCGTCATTTATTGTTTTCCATGTTTTCGGCAGGTTCCGTAACCATGCCGAGTTTTTCCACACCGGCGCCTTTTATTTCGGACATGATTTTCACAACCGCACCGTAAGAAACATCCTTGTCGGCTCTTAAGTAAACTTCCTGATCGGGATGCCCTTCCAGGATTTTCTTTATCTTGTTTTGAAGAAATTCCGGGGCTATTTTATAATTATTTATATATAATTTTTCGTTTTTATCGAGTGTTATCAAAAGATGATCCTTTTCCGAAACAATAGGTTTTGCTGTAGCCTCTGGAAGGGAGACGTTTACTCCCTGAATCATCATTGGGGCAGTTGCCATGAAAATTATAAGAAGCACAAGCATGACATCCACAAACGGCGTAACATTTATATCGGACATAAGACGGTCCTTGTCTCCCCCGATCATCATTTCTTATTCCCCTTGGCCCTTAAAATATCCCTTTCGATAATATTCAGAAAATCAGCCGCAAAACTTTGAAGTTCTGTCTCGATAGTCCTTATTTTCTGCATGAAATAATTGAATGCTATAACTGCGGGAATCGCTGCGGCAAGACCGGCGGCAGTAGCAACAAGCGCCTCCGATATTCCGGGTGCGACAACGGCAAGAGTGGCTGAGCCCTTAAGTCCTATTCCGTGGAAAGAATTCATTATTCCCCACACGGTGCCGAACAGGCCGATAAAAGGTGTTGTGTTCCCGGTGGTTGCAAGGAAGGGCACCATCTGAACCAGTCTGGTAACCTCCGTGTTGATGGCTCTCCTTAATGCACGCTTTATATTATCTATGCCTGCAAACCTGGCGCTTATCGACAGATCCTCAGACCCGGTTCCATGAGAAGCTATAGATACACCCGACTGGCTCAATTTTGTCAGCTCCATATAACCTATCCTGAATATCCTTGCTATAGGGCTTCCGCTTAATTCCTTTGCCTTTGCATAAGCATCTGAAAAATCACGGCTTTTCCAGAAATAATCGGTAAAATATTCTGATTCTCTGTATGCCCGTCTGATGTATGAATATTTTATAAAAATAATCGCCCAGGAAGCTATCGAAAAAAAAACGAGTGTAAGCAGAACAGCCTGCACCATCAGTCCTGCATTGCTTATCATGTGAATCAAGTCGAGATGCTGTGAGGGCATATAATAACTCCGGTATTTTCCATGCATTATAAGAAATAATAAGTGCCAGTTTTTAATCAATTATTATATCGGCCATTGATTACCGTGTCAATGATTAGTTGCCCTGAAATTACACGGCCGAATAAATTTATTGACAGAGAGGATTTAAATTAATAATTAACTTTTTTCCGGCATACTTTGAGGGAGATCTGTTGCAGAATCAAAATATAAGACGGGGGTAAAATGAACTGGCTGATAAAAACCTTTACAAGCTCCATAGGCAAGAAATTACTTATGGCTGTAACCGGCTTGAGTTTTTGCGCATTTCTGACGGCGCATCTTATAGGAAATCTGACTCTTTATGCCGGAAGGGATGCTTTCAATTCGTACGCTGAGCATCTCCATTCGCTCGGGCCGCTTATAACTGTTGCAGAAACAGGCCTTCTATTTTTTGGAATAATTCATGTCGTAACCGGCCTCTTTCTTTTTTTTCAGAATATCGCGGCCAGGCCGACAAGATACGAAGTAAATAAAAACGCCGGAGGCCGAACTATCGGTTCGACTACAATGCCCTATACGGGGCTGATACTTATCGCCTTTACAGCGCTTCATCTGATCAATTTTCATTTTATCGATAAAACCGGAACAACAATTTTTCAAATAGTCCAGGAAGCGTTCGCCAAACCGGCATATATCGTCATTTATGTTCTGGCGGTTATAACGGCCGCACTCCATGTCAGCCACGGATTCTGGAGCGCGTTTCAAACTCTGGGCGTAAACCATCCGAAATATATGCCTTTTATCAGAACTGCCGGAATAGCTTTCAGTCTTATAATCGGACTCGGTTTCGGTTTTATTCCGGTTTTTATTTCGATTACAATATAACCCCGATAAACGGGATAAGTAAGTTTACAAAATTATTTCCTGCCGCTCTTTTCAGTACGTCCTCGAGGGGTAGAAAAACGCAGGAAATAATTTTTAATTTACTAAAAAAAGACGAGAGTTACTATTACAAAACAAGGAATCAGAAAAACAAGGGCATATTTAATGATGTAGCCGAAAAAGCTCGGCATCGGGGTGCCGGCTTCCTCAGCTATCGAACGCACCATGAAGTTTGGGGCATTCCCGATATAGCTGCATGCTCCGAAGAAGACCGATCCCGCGGAGATGGCCTTCAGATATACCGGGTTTTCGGCAATAAGGCGTGGCACGGCCTCGGCTTCAGGAAGTGACGCGTAAAAGCTCCCGAGGGCTGTATTAAAAAAACTGAGGTACGTCGGCGCATTATCGAGAAAGGATGAGAGTATGCCCGAACTCCAGAAATAATGTGCCGGCTGCTGCACCGAATTTATCAGAAAAGCAAGGGCGCCTTTGCCGCCTGCCTTGAGAATCAGAAGACATGGAATCATGGTGATGAAGATGCCGATAAAAAGATAAGCGACTTCAAGAATAGGCGCCCAGGTAAACTGGTTATCTTCACGAACGGCTATTGAAGTGGTTGCCATTGAGAGAATTCCCATCACAATCAGAAGGCCGTCGCGCACCCAGTCCTGAACCGAGCGATGAACTCCCAGTGTCGAAATTTCTCCCCAGTTGACCATGCCGCTCATGAGAACGGAGAAGACAACCCCCAGCAGGAAAAGAAAATTGTGTTTTCCTTCCAGCCCAAGCGGCGCTTTTTCCGTAGGATCGGCAGGCGCCGGTTTTTCCCGGCGATAGTGGTATGTGTCCATGAAAAAATAACAGGCAAGAAGAAGTCCTGCCGTCAGAAGCATGTGGGGCAGGATGTTGAATGTCCAGAAAAAGGGAACCCCGTGCAGGAATCCCAAAAAAAGCGGCGGATCACCCAGAGGGGTAAGAGCGCCGCCGACGTTGGCGATCAGGAAGATAAAAAAGACCACCATGAAGGTTCTGTTTTTGCGCCGGCTGTTGGCCCTTAAAAAAGGACGGATCATGAGCATGGCCGCGCCTGTTGTTCCCATCCATGACGCAAGCAGCGTCCCGATAAGAAGCATGCCCGTGTTTACAGCCGGCGTTCCAACAAGCGTGCCGCGCAGCAGGATTCCCCCCGATACGGTATAAAGGGACCAGAGCAGAATGATAAACGGAATGTAGTCGGCTATGATAATGTGGAGTATCTGATGCAAAGCCGCGCCGTGGTATGCAATCACAAAAGGAACGGCTATGGATAGAGCCCAGAAGGCCGAGATTTTGCCGAAATGGTGATGCCAGATGTTCGGAGCAAGCAGCGGAAAGAGGGCTATGGAGAGGAGCATGCAGGCAAACGGGATGCAGCTCCAGACAGGAAGAACTTCGCCCAGGTTGATATGATCACCGGAAGAGCCGCTTTCACTCCCGAAGGCAAATACTGGAATCGCTGTTACAAATATCAACAAAAACAAACCGCAAACAATCTCTTTTCTGATTCTCATCCGTCTGCTCCTTCTGCCTTTTCGAAGTGCGCGAGTTTCCGTTTCGATATCTGAACAATTAAGTATACCTTTGTTTTATGCGTGTCGATAGCACACACTTCTGTTGTTTTGCAATCAATTAATAACGGCTTCGCAAAAAGTATATAATGCCGTCACTCCCGTGAAAACGATACAGCCTTAAGGAGGTTTTTTCGTTTGGAAGGATGAGGCCGGAGTCCGTATCAATGCTTGTATTAAGGGCGCTTGCAGCAACTGTTTATCCACACAAAACAGCAAAGAGCCATATGACATCTTAAGTTTCGGATAAATGATTCAGTAATGGAAGAAATACGGATTCCGAGTTTTTAATAAATGAATCGTTGAATATGTCATTCATACCGGCGCTCCGGAAACAGATATTGTAATAAGGGTCCTCGAATTCCCCTCTTGAATACATGCTCCCCAACCACCTGTTACGAACAGCCTTCATGACTTCTTTTCTGTCTTTTTTGTTTATGTGCGATTGCTTAACATATTCCTCCGACAAACCGGGGAAAAAAAGCAACGGCTTTGAGAGACCCTGATAGTAGAGATCAAGAAGCACGGCAAGATTATCACCGCTCTTTTCTACAGGATTAAATTTCACGGTCTTATCCGTGCAGACAAGAAATGTATTTAAAGGCAAACCCCTGTCACGATGAGAACATAAAACGAGATGATATATCCATGCCCTTAATAAATCCTTTGCCTTCATTGCCGCATATCTGAAGCTGAGCATTCCGCTCTCATAAATGTTTGTGAGCCTTCCTGTTAATGAAAAGCCGTTTATCGTCATATCCACATTATAAGAATCGGGCTCACCGCCTTTTGTAAATTCATCCAGTTTTTTTACAAAATTACCCGCATCAATGCCTGACTCATTGAGCAGAATCTCACCTGCCCTTCCGTGAGGAAGCCTTCCTTCCGCCCTGTACGCGCTGAGGCGGTAATCACCGTCCGGTTTATCGTCTTTTATATCCGATACGAGATCCTGATTGACGAGGTACCTGTCAAGACCGCTTAAATCGAAATCCTCCCTGTCGGATAAAACGGCATCCTTTTCTTCAAGGTATATCCCAAGCCTTTTTGTAAGAAGATACTTTGCAGGATTGATGAAAAAGCCGCACAATGACTCAATGTCTATTATTTTCCATTCATCGGAAGGCCCAATAATCTCGTCCTTAATAAAAGGAGCGTGATCTCCGGATTTATACCTGCTTTCACTCAGGCATTGTGCCGCAAGCATGTTTTCCGCCGAGTAGCTGAAAAGCTTCCCACTATCTTTAAAATATGCCGGAGAAAACGCCTGGAGTTTATGACGGGTTATCATTTGCTCCGGACCGAATCCGAACCCTTCCCTCACATAATCGAGAAGTTCGCTTACAAGGACGGAAGGCGGTACCGGTGTATTATCTTGAATGCTTTGTCCGACATAACTTATATAAAATATTTTTCTGGCTGAGATAAGCGCCTCAAGAAAAATATACTTGTCATCATTTTTCTTAGACCTGTCGCCCGGTCTTGGATTGTTTGCAATAAGATCAAAGCCGTATGAACCTGAGTTTTCGGGAAAAGCGTCGTTATTCATGCCAAGAAGGCATATCACCTTGAAAGGAATGCTTCTCATGGGAAGCATCGAACAGAAAGTCACGCCTCCCGACATAAATCCCGAAGCGCCGCTTTCATGTTCCAGCTTTTTATTTATGCAATATTTGACAACCTCTATTCCCAGTTCTCCGTCATAGCCGGACATTTCGGAATCATTCAGCATGCCGCAAAGGACTTTACGGATAAACTGCACATGCCGCTCGGTTTCATCATCAGAAATAAAAAAAGCATCTAAAATTTCCGTCAGAATAGAATGCCAATCATTCATTGTCCGGAGACCTTCAAGCGATTCTACGGAAATAAAGATTCTTTCGAGAAATTCAAGGAATCTTCCGAGAACCTGCGCATCGGCGCCTTCAATTCCGTCAAAGGGAAGAATTCCTGAAAACATCTTACCGTCCTCACGGGGCATGGCGTAACCGAGGAGCATCCTGTCCATTCCGGCCTTCCAGGTATTTTCCTTAATTCCGGGAAGTCCCAGGGCGGTTTTTTCATCCCCGTCAAGCCCCCACCTGATACGAGCATCTTTAACCCAGCTTCTGATTTTTACGACATCACTTTCCGAAAGTCCGAACCTTTCCTTTATACCCGGATACTCCATCAGGGAAACGACCTTTGAAACTCCGAACCGGCTCTCCTTTAAATCGAGTATCGACAAAAAACCGTCAATTACACCGCTCTCTTTCCTTACGCTTCTGTCCGACACCGAAAACGGAATACGCGGCTCGCCGTTTCCCGGTGAATCGAACACGGCATGAACAAAAGGAGCATAAAGCCCTATATCCGGCGCCATGACAATAATATCATTGGGCAGAAGTTCAGGGTCATCTTCAAACATTGCAAGAAGATTATCATAGAGCGCTTCGGTTTCCCTCATGGGACTGTGACATGAATGAAACTGCAATGAAGAATCCGGCGCTTCAGAAACCGGGAAGCCGGGTTTATCCGTAATATTTCTGTCTTTTAAATTCAAAATATCCGACCGAATGCACGTCAGCAGATCGCGGCATTCCTCTTCTTCAAACTCTTCAATCAGTTCATGTTCTGCGGAAATTACATGCTCGAAGAATGTTCTGCCGAGCTCTCCCATGGATGACAAGAGCCGGTTTCCCGTTTCAAGATGGAGATCTTCTTCACCTGATAATTTCCGCGCATATTTTGCCCTGATCCTTCCTGCGTCCTTGTCTGTCAGTGTGTCGGCCCAGTACTCCCTGCACGGATTCAAAAGGAACATGTTGACTTCAATGATGCGGGATAATTCTTCGATAACCTGCATATGAAAACGCGGAAGGGAAGATATTCCGAAAACGGATATCCGCCCGTAAAAATCGTCCGGGCATGATGAATGTTTCCTGATTTTACGCACAAGCGCCTTTTGCAGATATGCCCTGTGCTGTTTTTCGTTTCCCCCCGCAAGTTCGCGCCAGAGTTGGGCCTGCCAAATGTGAGGCTGCTCTTTAACCTCCCGGCGCTCTTCCCACTGAAAAATCATGTCAGGCCTGAAAATAACGTACTGATCAAACAAACCGGCTATTCTTTCGGAAAGCTGAAAAAGTTTGAGCCTGTCCGTGTCGTCTTTCAGGTATCTTGTCAGACTTTCAAAACCGGCCTTACCGAGACGGGCAGGAAGTATCTTCATGAGCCTGAATCCCATGACACCAGGATCAAAAAGGGATGTTTCAGGCATATCCGGAAAAAAATACTTCAGAACTTCATCAAGAAACGAATTGGGAAAAGGAAACCTGCAATTTGCGCAAACCCCGTTATGTCTCGCAAGCTCCATGGAAATCCACCGCTCCATTCCCTTGCTCTGAACAATAATAATATCCTGGGAAAGAGGGAAAGCAGAGAGGCCCTGAACCGGTATTCCGATGATCCAGGCAAGTTTTTCAGCAAGAATTTCCAGGCGGTTGCCTGTATAAATTTTCAAACCGGGCATACGAACCCCCTATCCGAAAAACCGGTTCAAGAAGCGGTTAGCGCGCATTTGCCAGTAGGCAATATTAACGGGAATGAGCAGCCTGTGGTCGAAATTGACATTTTTGATTTTTGCTGCTGCCGAAAGATAATGCACATGGTCTGCCACGGAAATGGGGCATCCCTTTACATGCATATAACGGGAGCTTCCGTTTCTCAGACAGTTCCAAAGCGTTTGAGTTGTCTTTAAAAGCATGTCGTTTGATCTGGTTTTTCTTTCATTCACTTCCCGGGTCGTTTTATAGCTGCTTTCAATGGTAACATCTTTGCCGTCAATAGTTCCCTTCCAACTGGCGCAATCCCCTGCAAATATCACCTTCTCGCCTTCCTTGAGATCCAGCGGACCCTCTACCCGGCCAACCACATACAGAATTTTTTCCATGTCCTTTTCAACATTCGGATAGAACGCTCTGAAAATGTGCATTGCCTCCTGAAGAGATCCCGGGCAACCGCCCCAGCAGTAGTCGGCGGAGTGCGCTTCCGGAAATGCCCCTACCTTGCATTTTAAATTGCTGTCTTCTCCGAAGTATTGTTCGATATGCTCCATACAGAATTGAAAATTCCGGGTTTTTCTCCGAACCGCCTCAAGGGGAAAATCTCCGGCGACATCTATTTCATCCAGGTTCATGGGACCAAACCCCCTTCCGGAAGCATATTTTAAGTGAATCAAGTCCTTTGGTTCCACATGCACCATGTGGCAGCCGACCGTATCCACGGCGCACGAATTCGTTCCCATGACAATGGCCCCCATGTCAAAAGGGGTGGGGGTAAGCATCATTTTCTGCCCGGCTGTGATGGCATCGATGGCAATAAATTTCGGCTGAATCACCTCCTGAAGGTCTGCAATCTTACGCTCCAGAAAGCTGTTGTGATCCACCAGCCGGTGCCGGTCGTCCTGAATGCCGATAAAGTTCTTGAGACTCAGCGTAAGCCTGCACCACGGGTGGCCTTTGAATTTGGGCAGGTTAATGAGAAAATCGGCCTGTGCAATCGGCTTTGGCACAAAGATCGTATCCCGCAGTCTTTCTTTTCTTTTCAACCGGACGGGAACTTGTTTCACCTCGTCAAAATAATGGGTCTTGATTCCGTGCTTTTTGATGACCTCTAAATATCCGGCGTTTTTGAAATTATACCGCGTCGGAATAGTGATACCGGATCGCTCACCGACGGCGATTTCCGTAACATCTTCAGCCATGGCCTTTGTCGCTGAAATCACACCGTCCAGAAACTCTTTGCGCGTAAATGCGTGGGGAAATAGTTCCTGATGTGCTAAAACCACATTCGGCTTAAGGAGAATTCTCCCTGAGGGTTTCACTGAGAGCGCTTTCATACCCTCTTTAACGATGCCCGCGATTTTATCCGGATCATACTCGTCACATCGCATAATCAGAACTTTGTGTCTCATTTTTCCTTCCTCATTTTCCAGTGTGTCAGCCACACCCCACCAAACACACCCAACACA